>CANJPX010000004.1 GCA_947476185.1 Bacteroidota bacterium | reverse complement strand
TTTACTAATTTCATATGACATGATTTCTCCCATACGTTCAATATTTCTACGAAAACGCATGCTATCTTTTTGAATATTTTCATCTCGAATCTCTGAAATGAAATGATTAAATAACGAATTGTGATTCCCTATAATGCGCACCATGGTTGCTATGATTTTAATGATTTAACCCATCTAACAAATTTGGGTAGGTTGTTTTTTTTCAACTGTAAATATACGCAATCTTTTGCTCCAAAATTTTTGTAGAACCGAGCTACACTTTCAACCGAAGAACCACCAAAATCAAGAAGATAATTTTTTTCGGAATTCACCTTAATGAAATAATCAAACAAAAAATGCATAGCTCCATGTGCCTTCCCCTCCTCTGTTACACCACTTTTCAAAAAAGTAAACCGACCTTCACTAAACATAAAAAATGCTGCCGCACATAATTTCCCTCTAGAATAAACAGAAATAGAATGTCCTCTTTCCAATTCATTACATTTGTTCATTAGCATTATAAGTGTTTTATAGTCGGAGCGACCAAAAACCTTCAACTCGTCTCCTTTTGTAACTTTAAAAAGATTGACAATTTTTTCAGAGGAAATACCTTTACGAATCTCCAACCCTGACTTAATTGCTTTTTTAACATTACGCTTTGCATTATCAGAAAACTCCTTTTGAATTGCATTATAAGATCGGTCTAAATCTAAAACTTGAAATTTTTTTTCTTTCAAATCATACAATTTTGAATCTAAAAGATTGTCTTCGTTCAAACAAAATTCCAAGAACTTGAATTTTCCAGGAATGGCATCCATAAAACCAGAAACTAATTCCTGTGAAATTTTATATTCGGCAAAAACACCAAAATATCTGGAAAAGAAAGGTTGATATATATAATTGATATTATATTTAGATCTTGAAGCTATTGGAGATACAGCTTCATAATCGTTTAAAATAATAGCAGACCAACCTTCACAAACAACATCTAAATACCAGGAATACGCATATATAGAAGAATTGGAACATCGCTTGATACAATCATCCCATTTTTGTCTATCAATCTTTTTATTTTCGGTATACGTTATCATATTAAAATCCAAACAACGTTGAAATGGTCAACAATTTATTCTTCTCCTTGTTTTCGAAAACAAAATCAGGCACATATATAAAAGCTATCTTCTTAAACATTACTATTATTCCTCAATTGCATACTTTACCATCTGTTCATATACAGACCTCCAGCCTACCCATAATTTTTTATCATTCAAAGTGTCGTTGTGCCATAAACTAATATAAACTCCTTTTACCTTCTTAACTTCGTCGATCAATGGTTTAATTTTATCCATAGCAGCAATTGGATTAACTTTTAAACTATATTTCAAAGTTCCTTCCATCATTGCAAAAGGGTGGATCTTTAATTTTGTTTCTAATTCCATATCAAGATCATAGAAATTAAAGGGAGTGCAGATGCTTGCTCGGAAACCAATTTCAGATGCATATCCCATTGTATAGTCATCTGTTATATCCATGTCAATTAAATTACGATAGGTCTCAGGAAGCCTCAACTTCAAAAAATGTTGACGGCTATGTAAAATATCACGGTGTAAAACTCCAGATAGTCGATTGATCTCCTTTCTTAATTGTGTCTTACTTTTATTAGAACCATAAGACGGATGAATTCCAATTTGAGCATAATCACCGATCATCTTGATAAGAGATTGAAATCTTTTACTTTCGATTGGCAAATTTTTATCATTCACGCCATAATCTCCTAATAAAAAAAAGTAAATCGCATCAAGCTTATACCTTTTAATCATTTCAAGTTGAAAATCATACGTATCATAGGGATCCTGATCAATTCCAAACAACACCCTGGTACGTTCTGATATCTCTATAAAATCAAATTTAGTTAAAGCCTTCAAATAACCTCCAACACTTCTGGTAAAGCCTTTTTCGCGATAAGCATAAGCATTGTCAATATCAATCGTAGAAATGAATCTATATTTATTTTCTATAAAAATCAATTGCGGATATTTATTTTGAAGAAGTTCTTTAATCAAAATTACCCATCTATTTACCATTGGCTTTTGAAGGAAGCCATTCATAAAGGCCAAACTATCTTTTGCATCAAAACGATCGTGTTCATCACGGATATGAGGCAAATATTCTTCGTAACGGCTTACTAAATAAAAACAAGCAGAAAAAACATCAAAAGGTAATGCGGATGATTTACCGGTAGCGAAAAAAACCTTATTATCATTAAAGTCAAATACAGATATATTTTGTTCATTGATACCTGTTTCGAACAATAAATTGCGGGAAGAAAAAAACAATTCGTCTGAAATAGCGTTATTGGTATAGCTCAGCCGAGGGCCCACATACTCCTTAAATTTTTCAATTTCAGTAGTGAGTGTAAAATCGACACCAAGCATATCCTTAAATATTAAATTAAAGATATACTTATTCCTATGTGTAATTTTATGCGTGTAAATAAAAAGCATTTCTAATTTATATTTTTTAAAATTTCAGCACAAATAAATTCCGCAGCATTTCCATCACCAAATATTTCAGGAAATTTTAATTTTTTAGCTTTTTTGAATTGATTAAAAGCTTTCAAAATATGTTCCTCATTTGTGTCAGCAATAATTGCGGAACCGGAGTTAACCAATTCAACCCATTCTGTTTCCGGACGCAAAATAATACAGGGCTTTTTAAAGAAGAAGGCCTCCTTTTGAACTCCTCCGGAGTCAGTCATGATCAGAAATGCATTTTTTTCCAATGCGATCATTTCCAAAAATGAAACAGGCTTAATGATCTTTATTAATTTATTTGTTTTGACAGTACTATATAATTCAGAAGAAAGATTTTTCGCCAATAACTTTGCGGTCCGCGGATGCAAAGGGAGAATTACATTTATTTTATTTTCTACTGAAATTTTATTAATTGCCCGGAACAATGAATTTAACCGCTTAGGATCATCTGTATTATTGTTTCTATGAATTGTTGCCAGCACATATTTTTCATTTTCCAATCCATTATCCTTTATAATACTTACAGAACGTTCGGTCAAAGAAGAAAAGAAAAGAGAATTATCATACATAATATCTCCACTATGGTATACTTTGGGGTTATTAATTGAATAAGGACCTGTATTCTTTAATTTAAAACCTTCCTTCACTAAATTTTTGATACCAGATTTGGTGGGAGAAAACAAAAGTGTAGAAACGTTATCGCAAATTATTCTATTAATTTCTTCGGGCATCGATTTATTGAAAGAACGCAAACCTGCTTCTATATGAACAATTGGCACATGAATTTTTGATGCAGCAACTGCGCCAGCCAAGGTTGAATTTGTATCACCATAAAGAATGATACATTTTGGTTTTTCTTTTAACAAGATCTCTTCAATACCTTCGATCATGACTGCTGTTTGTTTACCATGCAATCCTGAACCTACATTTAAATTATAATTAGGATGAGGAATATCAAGTTCATCAAAAAATATCTGGGACATATTATTATCATAATGTTGTCCGGTGTGAACAATAACTTCCTGAATTTTATCAGGAAATTTATTTTTTATCGCTCTGCTGATCGCTGCAGCCTTTATAATTTGAGGTCGCGCTCCAATAATAGTTAATAGCTTAATCATTTAAAATAATTTCTAAATTAATCCCAACCGGAAGCAAGTACATCACACAGATGCATCATCTTCATATTTTTACCAGATTTTTTTGCATACCCATCAATGTGCATAAGACAAGAAACATCCGTAGATATCAAATATTCAGCACCTGTTTGCAAGGCATTTTCCAATTTCAATTCCCCCATTCCAACTGCAATGGGTTCGAATTTTACGGAGAAACTGCCGCCAAAGCCGCAACAAGTATCCGAATCTTTCATTTCTCTGAGTTCAAGACCTCTAACCTTTTCTAATAATACACGAGGTTCGCGCTTTATTCCATATTCGCGCAAAGCTGCACAAGAATCGTGATAGGTTGCAACTCCATTCAAGGTAGCGCCAAGGTCAGTTATTTTCAAAACATTGACCATAAAATCTGAGAATTCAAAAATGTTTTTTTGAATTTGCTTGTATTCATTATGCAAAACAGAATTGTGAAACATTTCTGGATAATAATTTTTAATCATTCCTACGCAAGACGCGGAAGGACAAACAATGTATCTATCATTTTGAAATTCACGAATAAATTTTTCACCAACTTCTTTACAATCATCCCAAAATCCTGCATTAAAAGCCGGCTGTCCACAACATGTTTGTTCGGGGTTATAATTTACCCCACAACCAACTTTTTCAAGGATCTTTACCATATTTAATCCTGTATCAGGATAGATCTGGTCAATAAAACAAGGAATAAAAATATCTACTATCATAATTCACGATCTTTTAATTTTATAAAATCAACTCACATTTTTTGTTTTAGGAATGGTAAGTAAAATGAAAAATCCTGCAACAAAAAACACGATCAAGGCCAAAATTGAATTCCGCATTCCGCCGGTTATCCCCTCTATTGCACCAAAAGAAAGCATTCCGACCACAATGCCAATTTTTTCACAAACATCATAAAAACTAAAATAAGATGCATTATCCTCCGTCTCCGGTAACAATTTTGAATAGGTTGACCGTGACAGAGATTGTATCCCTCCCATCACTAAACCAACCGAACAAGCTATTATATAAAATTGATTTGGTGTGTAAACAAAGGCGTAAGTACCAACACAAATGCATATCCAAATAAATAAAGTAATTCCTATTGCTTTTATATTTCCAATCCTATTTGATATCCTGGAAAACAAAAAGGAACCTGCTATACCAACAAATTGTATCAAAAGAACACTGGTAATCAAGTTTGCATCTTCTAATCCCACAATCTCTTTCTTCGCGAACATAACTGCCATTAACATTACTGTCTGAACTCCCATACTATAAATAAAGAAAGCAGCTAAAAATCTTTTTAATTGTTTAATATGTTTTAATTCATTCCATACCTTCCACAATTCCTTGAATCCCTTAAAGATCACATTCCCATCTGATGAATGATTTTTAGTTCCATTTGGTAATCTAGCAAAAGTAATTTGTGCAAACCCGATCCACCATACCGCAACAGAAATAAATGAATAGCGGGCATTCATCCCATACACTTTTATCAAAATTAAATTAATTATAAGTAACAATGCGCTTCCAAAATATCCCATTCCAAATCCTCTTGCACTTACTTTATCATGATCGGCAGGTTCTGCAATTTCCGGCAGATAAGCATTGTAAAAAACAAGGCTACCCCAAAAACCAACACTGGCCAACAAAACAGACAACAACCCTAATCCTAAATGCTCTTTACTAAAGAAATATAAAGAAGCGCAAGAAAAAGACCCCAATAAACAAAAAAACTGCATAAATTTTTTCTTACTTCCACTATAATCTGCAATACCAGATAAGATCGGTGAAATGACAGAAACGATTATGAAGGAAAGTGCAACTACATAAGAGTATAATTCAGTATTAATAAATTGCGTTCCAAATAAAGTAACCGTATCACTGATCACTTCTCCGTTTTCAATAACGCTAGTAACTTTTTCATAGAATATAGGGAAAATTGCCGTTGTTATAACTAAAGGATAGGACGAATTTGCCCAATCATAAAATGTCCAAGCGTTTATTAATTTTTTATTTCCTTTTTGTAGATTACTCATAGTTTATATTTTAGGGCTTGTTTTATTTCAAATTGTACTATTCTTTAATGATATAAATTTCAATCCTTCTGTTTTTTTCCTTGTATTCTTCTGAATCATTCGGAGCTACCGGCTGTGAAGATCCGAGACCTTTAAACGTCATTAAATTAACAACTCCCTTCGTTTTTAAATAGTCGTAAACAGCTTTCGCCCTTTCTTTTGAAATTCTTTTTTCCTCCGTTTCATCACCAAATTTATCCATATGTCCGGAAATTTGCAATTCAGCTGAAGGGTGCTCAATCAATGCTTTCGCAAGATCGTCAAGTGATTTATTAGAAGTGCTTAATAATTTAGAAGTCCCTTTTTCAAAAAATAAATTTTTAATTTCAAACGTCAAACCAGTATCAAATGAATAAGGGATCCATTTAGGCTCGCCACCTGAATTTCCATTTGCAGAAGAATCTATCTCCACTAACTTTTCACGGACTGATACATCGTCCAAAAAATAATATGCTTCCCTCAACTCAAACATCTCCCACTTGTTTCGTTTTACCATATCCTCTTTCATTTTGGTTTTAAAATTCCCAATAATGATATATTTTTCTCCGCCGTGCGCATGGTATTCACCTTGAATAGCTAACCAACCCGAACCAGACAAGCCTTTTTTATAGGTACTGTCTATCAAGCCTTCCTCATCAAATACCATCCCTACCTGAAAAACATCAGGAGAAAAATAAACCCCCAATTGCTTTACGGTTACTGTACTTTGTCCTAATAAACGAACAAACATTTTAAAATAATATATTTTCCCAGCTTTTAATGGTTCGTTCAACCCAACATACATGTATTCTTTATATTCGGGTTGAAAACGTAATCCTCCATAACAAGTACCTGTCCGTGCACCTTTAAATTTTGAGGTATCCTTTTTATCCGGTTTCATGTAATAATCCACGGTACCTACATTCCTCCAGGGGACAGCATTTGTAATAGAATTTGCCTTATTCTTGTGAGTTTCGAAGCCAGGATTAGGAACCAGGTTTTTACCGTATTTAGGTTGAGCATAGGAACAAAATGAAAACAATGAAACACCAAAAAGCAAAATTGCTTTATGGAAAAACGCTTCAAAATATTTCACTTTTTGATTCATATCTGATTAAAATCTGTATTCCTTTATTGTATCAACAAAACACTTCACTTTATCCTTCTCAATATCGGGATACAAACCATGACCCAAATTAGCAATATGTCGATGAGGGCCAAATGCCTTTAACATTTTTTGTGTTTCCGTCTTTATTGTTGCGAAATCCGAATACAACAAACAAGGATCCATATTGCCCTGCAGCGTTTTGTTATTACCAATAAGCAAACGCGATTCTGCAACATCCATTGTCCAATCTAAACCTATCGTATCGCAATTAAGCATGCCCATTTGTTTTCGGGCAAAATGAGCATCCTTTGCAAAAACAGTAAATGGCACATCTTTTACTGCATCACAAATCTGAGAAATATATTTCAGCGCAAATTCATTATAATGTTCAGGAGACAATATCCCGGCCCAGCTATCAAACAATTGAAGCATATCCGCTCCTGCGACAACTTGCCCTTTCAGATAATTGATTGTGCTATCCGTAATTTTTTGTAATAGTTGATGTGCCAATATGGGTTGTGTGTATAAAAACTTTTTTGCCTTCGAGAAAGTTTTACTTCCACCGCCTTCGATCATGTATGCAAAAATAGTCCAGGGAGCACCTGCAAAACCAATCAAAGGAACCCTTCCGTTCAATTCTTTTTTTGTAAGTTTTATTGCATCGATTACATATTTCAGATCTTCCGCTTGTGCAACACGAACTTGTGCTATATCGGCAGCCGATTTAATTGTCTTTTCAAACCAAGGACCTTTTGCTTCAATCATTTGATATGGCAAACCCATTGCTTCCGGTATCACAAGAATATCAGAAAAAATAATTGCGGCATCTACACCTAAAATATCAACAGGTTGAATGGTCACCTCACAAGCAAATTCAGGAGTTTCCACCAACTCTTTAAACCCACCCATTTTAGCTCTTACTTCACGATATTCGGGCAACACTCTACCGGCTTGACGCATTAACCATACGGGAGTCCGTTCCACCTTTTCACCTCTGGCGGCTCTTAATATCAGATCGTTTTTGATTTTCATACTATAATTTTAAACTATTTATTTTGGATGATAAATGCGTGTTGCTGCTTTTAGCACGACATCTTTATCAAGTGTGATCGGTTTTGTTTTTTGTTGCGTATATAATTCCATTTGGTCTGTTAAATGAGGATTTCCTTTTCTGCGTGATTCACCGTAAGGAACAACCGTTTCATAAGTGTTCCCTAACCTTGAAAACTTTGCGAACATTATAAAAGAATCTCCATTTTGAGCACGTAAAAAACCATCTTTAGTAATATCGCTCGCCATGGTTTTCATGCATTCAGGAAGTCCGTAAACGGCATAGTTTTTATCTTCCCTCATTAATCGCTGCACATCACCAAAAGGAACATCAATGGATTTATGGTACGTGATCAATACTTTTTTTGCATAACGGATCGCCTCCACCAACATTTCTGTAGAATATTCCAGTCCGGTTTCCAATTCATTATAGGCAGCATCTTTTTTCTTGAACAAGTAACTAATAGTAAATGAAGCCAAAGCGGCATCCCGGTTATCAGCATAGCCTGTAAAATTCCACTTTTTCAATTTCACAATTGCATCAGCAATGTCCGGATAATCCGATTCTTTCAGCTCGTAGATCGGTTTGTATGTTTTATAGATACCTCCTTGTTTATTCGGATAAGCGCAATCATATTTTATTTTTTTAAAATCATCAAAAGAAATTTTTGTCTTTTCTTTCATCAACTCATTGAATCGCAATTCACGGTTGTTTATCCTATTCCATGAAAATCCGGATTGCCTGTTAAATGCCAATTCGTTTGGATTCTCTGAAGGTTCGGTACAATGGAAAGGAGTATTATTTGTATTATACACATATCCACATTTTGGATTGTATTTCTGGGGCAATTGGCTAAGCGGATAAAAAGTATTCCAAAATGTCTTAGAGGTATTTCCTGGAACCGCTTTTTGCCAATCAAAGTCGGCATTACGGAATGGCAAGGAAGCATTAAACAGATAAAAAATATTGTTTTTATCATCCGCCATCACAAAATTGAACAGCGGAATTCCCTGCATTTCCATTGTCTTGTAAAAGTCGGCATATTGTTTTGCTTTACCCATTTTATACCACTGTTCAGCGGCTTTAACATTAAACATCGTATTGTACCTTAATGCGTAAACTCCTTTATCTGTCCTATAGGCAGGCCCGTAGATGCACCACAACGCTTCCTTTTTTACTGTTACCTTTCCAAGTTTTGCTTTTACTTTAAGTGGAATTTTTCTTACTTCGAAGTCATACCAATCCCCATCAAATTTGTATTGATTTTTATTTTCAGGATTGATCTCCATTTTATAAATATCAACATAGTCAGGCCAATTGAAAGTGATCGCCCAACCTAAATGTTCGTTACATCCCATTGCAGGCGAGATCATACCGGGCACCAATGCACCGTAAATATTCAATCCCTGCTCGCTACATAAGTGGGCCTCGTACCAGGAGGCGCTTCCTTCAAGAGGAACATGTGGATTTATTAATAAATAAGTTGAACTATCCGATGTAATCCGAGGATTCATGGCAATGCCATTAGAGCCGGCACTGGCATTAAAAATATAATTGTCTGGATCTCCTTTCACGATATACTTAAGAGCAGTTGGCACACCAACCATACTCGTCAAAATAACGATGTATCCGGTGATTATATTTTTCGGTGTTACCGGAAAAATATTTTTCAATTTTATTTCTTCAGGATGTTTCGCTGCATAGTTATTCACACCATCTGCATAGGCTTGTAAGATTGTCTTATACTCAGGACTCAGGTCAGCATCGTACTTTTGTTCTGCGATCTCATTCGCTTTTATGAACCTGACAAAATAATCAGAGATTGCTCCATCTTTGCCATTTATTTCTCCTAAGCGGCCCATCGCAGTAATCATAAGCATTTGAATGTGCTCAAAATCATCTTCACAATGTGCCCATGCCAAACCATACGTAACTTCAGCATCTGTTTCAGCAAAAATATGTGGGATACCAAAAGTATCCCGGGCAATTGTAACTTTTGCCGGATCAACCTGTGCAAACGAGACCTGCATAAAAATGAACAGTAGAAGAAAACTAAATACTCTTACTTTCATTACGGAAAAATTTTTTTACAGATCTTCAAAATGAATTCTCCTGATATTTTCATTGTTTTTTTCTGCTTCTGGAAAAATTTGTATAACTCCTTTGCATTCTTCGTAAAAATAGCAAAAACTATCGATTTTATTATGGGTTTAAAAACAATTTTTCGCTCATTTTCCACTAAAAAAAATGTACATTTATAGCTCTAATTACCGTAAATGAAATCTCAGGAAATTGAAAAAATAGCTTTTAATTGGTTTGAAGCTTTTAATACACACGATCTCGAAAAATTATTGGCTCTGTATCATGATAATGCCAAGCATTTTAGTCCGAAATTGAAAATAAGAAAACCCGAAACAAACGGATTGGTATGCGGTAAAGATGCTTTGAGAGAATGGTGGCAGGATGCATTTGACCGGTTACCTTCCTTAAATTATCAGGTAACAAGTTTAACTGCGAATGACGAGCGGGTATTTATGGAATATATCAGAAAAGTTGATGCTGAAGAAAATATGTTAGTTGCGGAAGTCCTAGAAGTGAAAGATGGCTTAATTGTTTCTTCCAGAGTTTACCATGGATAATTTAACATTTCAGCACATTACCGAGTCTTGTTTTAAATGTCATATTTCTTAGATCTGGTGGTAATTCAAATTTAAAAAACATCCGTACAAATCTTAGCTCAAACTTATTTGTCAGCTCCAAGTCAAACACATTGCTATTAACTAATTTACAATATTCTAATTTTCCATTTGCATTGATCTTACTAATCAAATCAAGATAAAATGCATCACAATTTTTATAATTTAATTTTATATTATTCGCCATTTTGATGGCTTCATAATCGCCACCAAGCCAATTATTCTGAATAATCTTCCATGCACTAAATTGTTTATCAGAAAGTTCATAATCATTTAAGACTACTGATTTTATTGAGGTATCGAGCGTTTCTTTTTGGCCAAAACTTTTGTTTGAGAATACAAGGAAAAAAATTAGTAAATAAAAATAGTTTTTCATTAATTATTCAATTATTACCCGTTGGTCATTAAATTCAATTTGAGTTCCAACGATTAATTTATTGCGTTTTCTATATTCAATTTCTCCATTTACCTTGACAAGCCCCTCGTCAATAAAACTATTAGCTTGGGCACCATTTTCACACCAGCCCATCGCTTTTATCAATTGGTTCAGCTGAATAAATTCTCCTTTAATTTTAAATGTTTCCATTAGTACAATTTGAAACAAAAATAACAAAATGCGATAAAATCTTATCTTTGTATTATGAATAAAGATGAACAATTTGAAAAACTCCGAGTACAATTGCTTCTTGAAAAAGAATGGCCTACCATTTACATGTTCAAATTTATTATTCCTGCTGATAACAGAAAAATAGCTCTGGTAGAATCCAAATTTTCTGATGAAGCGGTCATCACACAAAAAGAATCCTCCAATGGAAAATACATCAGCATCACAATAAAAGAAGTGATGCTAGATGCCAATTCTATTATTTCAAAATATAAGGAAATGGAAGGAATTGAAGGATTGCTATCCTTATAAAAAAATGCGTTACAAAAATTTGTAACGCATTTTTCAAAATTGATTCTTTAATCTTCTCGCTTATGCTTTCACATTTGCTCTAATAATATTAAGAGCTCCGCCAGCTTTAAACCATTCTATTTGTTGTTCGTTGTATGTATGATTAGCTTTGATCGAATCACGACTTCCGTCAGCATGATTCAGAACAACTGTCAATGGCGTGTTTGGAGTAAAGGATGTTAATCCGATGATATCGATTGTATCGTCTTCCTTGATCTTGTCATAATCCGATTTATCAGCGAATGTTAATCCTAACATTCCTTGTTTCTTCAAATTTGTTTCATGGATACGGGCAAAAGATTTTACTAAAACAGCACGAACGCCCAAGTGACGAGGCTCCATAGCAGCATGTTCGCGGGATGAACCTTCTCCATAATTTTCATCACCAACTACAATTGAACCAATATTTTTCGCTTTGTAATCACGTTGAACTTTTGGCACAGCATCATATGTTCCTGTCAACTGATTTTTTACATTATCCGTTTTTTCATTAAAGAAATTCACAGCACCGATCAACATATTATTTGAAATGTTATCTAAATGCCCGCGAAACTTTAACCAAGGACCAGCCATTGAAATATGATCTGTTGTGCATTTTCCTTTTGCTTTAATCAGCAATTTCAATCCAGTAAGATCTACACCTTCCCATGCAGTGAATGGATCTAATAATTGTAAACGACTAGATGAAGGAGAAACCACGATGGACACTTTACTTCCATCAGCAGCAGGAGCTTGGTAACCGGCATCTTCAACAGCAAACCCTTTTGTTGGTAATTCATCTCCAGCAGGAGGATCTAATTTTACTTTCTCCCCCTTTTCGTTTGTTAAAAAATCCGTAAGCGGATTAAATGTAAGGTCACCTGCAATAGCCATTGCTGTAACAATTTCCGGAGATGCGACAAATGCATAAGTGTTTGGATTTCCATCCGCGCGTTTTGCAAAATTCCTATTGAAAGAATGAATTATTGTATTCTTCTCTTGTTTCTCAGCCCCCATTCTATCCCACATTCCGATACAAGGTCCACACGCATTTGTAAATACTTTTGCTCCAATTTTATCAAACACATCAAGGAAACCATCACGCTTGATGGTGTAACGGATCTGCTCCGAACCCGGGTTAATTAAATATTCAGATTTCGATTTTAAATTTTTTGTTGAAACTTGTTTTGCAACGCTAACAGCACGCGAAATATCTTCGTAAGAAGAGTTAGTACAAGAGCCCAATAGACCAACTGAGATCTTTAATGGCCAGCCATTTTTTATTGCTTCGTCTTTTAATTTAGAAATTGGTGTTGCCAAGTCAGGAGTGAAAGGCCCGTTAACATGCGGCTCCAAGGTAGATAAGTCAATCTCGAAAACCTGATCAAAATAGTTGGAAGGATTTGCGTACACCTCAGCATCAGCTGTTAAATGTTCTTTTACTTTATTTGCAAGCTCTGCAACATCAGCTCTTCCGGTAGCTTTCAGGTAACGTTCCATTGAAGCATCATAACCAAAAGTAGAAGTAGTTGCACCAATTTCGGCACCCATATTACAAATTGTACCTTTTCCAGTACAACTCATTGAAGTAGCGCCTTCACCAAAATATTCAACTACGGCATCCGTTCCACCTTTAACAGTTAAGATCCCGGCAACTTTCAATATCACATCTTTTGGAGCTGTCCAGCCATTTAACTTACCAGTCAATTTTATACCGATCAATTTCGGCATTTTTAATTCCCAAGCCAAACCAGCCATCACATCACAAGCATCTGCACCACCAACACCAATGGCTATCATCCCCAGACCTCCTGCATTTACAGTATGCGAGTCGGTACCTATCATCATTCCACCCGGAAAAGCATAATTTTCTAATACTACCTGATGAATAATTCCGGCTCCCGGTTTCCAAAAACCGATACCATATTTATTTGAAACAGAACCTAAGAAATCAAACACTTCTTTACTTTCTTTTGTTGCAAAAGCAAGATCAGTTGAAGCTCCTTCTTTTGCAGTTATTAAGTGATCACAATGCACAGTAGAAGGCACTGCTACCTTTGGACGACCAGATTGCATGAACTGCAACAAGGCCATCTGAGCCGTTGCATCTTGCATTGCAACTCTATCCGGAGCAAAATCAACATATGATTTTCCTCTTTGAAAATTTTCCGATTTTTGGTCTGCGTGTAAATGCGAATAAAGAATTTTTTCAGTTAATGTAAGCGGACGGCCAATCAATTTACGGGCTGCCTCAACTTTAGAAGGCATTTTTTCGTAAAGCGCCTTAATCATTTCAATATCGAAAGCCATAATCTTTTTTAATTTTTTGTTAACTATTTATTTTTTAGAGAACATTTATTTACTCAGGTTTTTTCTCTGGAATAGCTCCATTTGCAGCTAAAAAACTGATAATTGAGATCAATCCTTTATCTTCAGCTATTTTCATAGGCGTTTGATCAAAATCATTTTTGACATTCACATTTGCACCCATCTTTATTAACATCACGACCATATCCATCTTTCCTGCTCTTACAGCACAATGCAAAGGCGTGTTTCCTCCATCATCCTTATCTGTAATCTTGCAACCTTTTGATAAAAATAGATCAACCAATTGTTTATCAGGGGCAGCCTTATCTTTAGAGGGTTTTGCAGTAGAAGCATATTTTATTGCTAAATGTAACGGATAGATATTTTCCGGCTTCAAAAAGCTTGCTCCTTTTTTCATTAAATAATCTACCATTTCAACCTGTGAATTTTCAATGGCGATTTGTAAAGGCGAAGTGATCAACAAGCCATCTGCATTGGTTGCCAAGCCGGGATTTTTCTTAATGGCTTCTTCCGCCATATTAACGTTTCCTGATTTTATATAATCCAAAAACTTACTGTCATCAAAAAATGAAATCTCGACAATTACAGTTTCTCCTAATTTCCCAATGACCGTATTTCTGTAGGTAGATTTTTTGTCCATGGATGTCGCTTCAATGCTGTTATCACCAACCTTCAGAACTACTTCCATTGGAGTATACGCTTTTAAGCTAATTAATTTTGCGCCCCCATTTAGTTTTACAATACAGTCCATATCAGCTGCAAGAGTACCTTTTGCAGCACCTTTTGACGAAGCGGATTTTGTCGCAACCGCAGGCTTTTTTGCTCCCTGAGCAAAACTAGCAGAAGAAAAAGCTAAGATAATGGCTACTAGAACGGCAACGCTCAAAAATTGGTAATTTTTTGACATCATTGTTTAATTTTTAAAGAACGGCATAAATATACGTTTTTGTTGCAATCTAAGGGCTATTTTAGTCTATAATATTTTAAACTTTTACAAACCTAGTCATTATCTCAAGTCCATTCCAATTTATTACTAATTTTGAAGTTCCTAAAAGTAAAAAATGGCTTCTGTATTAAGAGAGAATATTAAAATATCATTGCGAGCGATCAGAAGCCAGTTATTACGCACTATTCTCACGGTTTTTATCATTACAATAGGAATAACTTCTCTGGTGGGAACCCTCACTTCCATTGATGCTCTAAAATCATCCATCAACAGTAATTTCACTAATATGGGAGCCAATACTTTCACGATTCGTAACCGGGAAATGACAGTTCGAATTGGCAGAGATGGTAAAAAGCCCAAAGCCTTCAGAAGTATCACATATCAGGAAGCGATTGATTTCAGTAACGCTTATAATTTCCCGGCAAAACCATCGGTATCTACATTTGCATCCGGAGCCTCCACTCTTAAATTCGAATCAAAAAAGACAAATCCAAATATCCGGGTTTTTGGCGGGGACGAAAATTATATGGCTACTTCCGGCTATGAATTAGAAAAAGGCAGAAACTTTTCTTCACAGGAAATTTTATTTGGAAACCATGTTGTGATATTAGGAAAAGAGGTAATTGATGCATTATTTGCAAAAAAACAAGACCCTATCGATAAAATAATAACCATCGGAAGTGGGAAATACAGAATTATTGGCATTTTAAAATCAAAGGGAAATAGCTCCGGTTTTGGGGGAGACAAAGTGGCTATTTTACCATTAAGTAATGTTCGTCAATATTTTTCTCGTCCGAATATGACTTTTACTATAAATGTAATGTGTAACAATTCACAACTCATGGATGCAGCAATTGGAGAGGCAACCGGCACATTCAGAGTGATCAGGAAATTAAGTGCAGGAGAAGAAAACACTTTTGAGATCACAAAGAGCGATAATTTGGCGAACCTGTTAATTGAGAATATGCAAAAAGTAACCATGGGTGCCACTATCATCGGAGTTATTACTCTGCTGGGAGCTGCTATTGGTTTAATGAATATCATGTTGGTTTCAGTCTCTGAAAGAACCCGCGAAATAGGCATTAGAAAAGCTGTTGGCGCAACGAAAAAAATAATCAGAAGTCAGTTTTTGGTGGAAGCACTTGTGATCTGCCAAATGGGTGGTTTTGCAGGCACTTTGCTTGGTATTATTTTAGGGAATGTGATCGCTTTCATGTTCGACATCAGCTTCATAATTCCATGGTTTTGGATCATTATGAGTATCGTACTTTGTTTAATTGTTGGAACCATTGCGGGGATCTATCCTGCTATAAAAGCATCTAAACTTGACCCTATCGACGCATTGAGATTTGAGTAAAACAAACGCAATTTTCTATTGAAACAAATTGCCAGGAATTAAAAAATTGCTTTCTGATACAATTGTCTACTCTCTGTTTCTACTGTCAATAATGATTGTCACAGGTCCATCATTCAACAAACTCACTTTCATATCCGCACCAAAAACCCCTGTTTGAATAGGCTTCCCAAACTCCTTCTGCAATTGAACGATCATTTTTTCATACATCGGAATGGCGATCTCAGGTTTTGCAGCTTTAATATAAGAAGGCCGGTTTCCTTTTTTTGTAGATGCATGCAGGGTAAATTGTGAAACAAGAATAAGATCCGCATTCATATCTTTCAATGACAAATTCATCACTCCATCAGGGTCATTGAATATTCTAAGATTAATAATTTTTGAGGTAAGCCATTCAATATCATCAAAAGTATCTTCATTTTCAATACCTAACAAAACAAGTAATCCTGCCTTAATAGAACTTTTTAATTTCCCATCAATAGTAACAGATGCTTCAGTAACACGTTGAATAACTACTTTCATTAAAATAAAAATTAAAATAGATTTCGTTGAGACCTATTAGGGAAAACGATCGCTTCCCAGTTTTCAATTTTATCTATATTATTAAAAGAGAAAACTAGTCATAGGAAATATCTAATTCTTCTCCACTTAAGATCCCCACATAACTGCTATATCGAGAAGGAGCTATTTCTCCCTTTCCAACAGCTTCTATAATAGCGCATTTGGGCTCGTTCAAATGCAAACAATTATTAAACTTGCAATTATTCCGCAAAGCACGCATCTCAGGAAAATAATCCGATATTTCTTCCTTTCCCATGTCTACAAGCCCTAATTCTTTTATTCCCGGTGTATCTATTATAAATCCACCATAACTCAAAGAATGCATTTCTGCGAAGGTTGTTGTATGTTTTCCTTTAAAGTGAACGTCTGAAATTTCGCCAACACGTATATCTAATTTCCCATCCATAGCATTTACCAATGTTGACTTTCCTACTCCTGAATGTCCTGCTATCATTGAAGTTTTACCCTTTGTTAACTGTCTCAATAAATCAACATCCGTATTTTTTGTTGCAGAAACTTTATAGCACTTATATCCGATACGTTCATAAACATCGATAAAATCGTTTAACCCGCTCATCGATTCATCACTTTCAAACAGATCCACTTTATTAAAAATAAGAATTGTGGGAATGTGGTAGGCTTCAGCAGTAAGCAAGAAACGGTCAATAAAACCAGCCGATGTACGGGGAGATGCTAAGGTTACGATCAGCAAAGCCTGATCAATATTTGCAGCAATTATATGTGACTGTTTGGATAAATTAATGGATCTGCGGATGATGTAATTTTTACGGTCTGCTATTGCATGGATAACACCTCTTCCATCAACTTCCATTTCAAACTCCACTTGGTCACCAACAGCAATAGGATTTGTAGTTTTAATACCTTTAATACGAAACAAGCCTTTGATGCGGCATTCGATCACCGTTTTCTCTTCCGATAAAACAGTATACCAACTACCTGTCGACTTAATAACTACACCCTTCATTAGATTTTACCGTTTAACATTTTTTGAGCTTCAAATTTATCAAAAAGAATTAGCTTTGTGGCAGAAAAAATCGGAGAAATCAATAAGTAATGAATTAGAGAATTTGAACATTCATATTTCTATTTATCTAATTTTAAATCTCTAATTTTCCAACATACTAATTCAGCAATTCAGAAGATGTCAATAATAGTAAACAACATAACAAAAACATACGGTGAGCAAAATGCGTTGAGCGATGTTTCATTTGAAGTAAAAACAGGCGAAGTGGTTGGATTTCTCGGGCCAAATGGTGCAGGTAAATCGACAATGATGAAGATCCTTACTTGTTTCATACCTCAAACCTCAGGAACAGCTTCTGTATGTGGATTTGATGTCAGTGAGCAAAGTCTGGATGTTCGCAAGAACGTTGGCTATCTTCCTGAGCACAACCCTTTGTATCTGGAAATGTACGTTAAGGAATACCTCGAATTCATTGCCGGACTGCACCACTTAAAGAATGTAAAGTCCCGCATTGCCGAAATGATCGAGATGACAGGTTTACAAATAGAACAGAAAAAGAAGATAGGTGCACTTTCAAAAGGATATAGACAACGTGTTGGGTTGGCCCAGGCATTGATACACGACCCGAAAGTTTTAATATTAGATGAGCCTACAACCGGTTTGGACCCGAATCAATTGGAAGAGATCCGCAACTTGATTATACAAGTCGGAAAACAAAAAACCGTTATGCTTTCTACGCACATCATGCAGGAAGTAGAAGCTGTTTGCAGCAGGGTGATCATTGTAAATAACGGATTAATAGTCGCCAATGACCTTACCTCCGTTCTTCAAAATTCACAAACACAAAAGAAACAATTAATCACTGTAGAGTTTGATAAAGAAACCTCTCGCAATTCTTTGAAAAATATATCCGGTGTGTTTGACGCAAAAAACACAAAAGGAAACACCTGGCAGATTGAGGCTATTACAGATAAAGATATCCGTTCAGATATTTTCCAATTCGCGGTTCAAAATGGATTAGAGGTACTAACACTCCACAAAGAAGAACAACGATTAGAGGATGTTTTTAAACATTTAACTAAATAATTCAGAAAAATAACACTCTAGAACCTGACAATACAAAAGGAAACAAACCAATGAAAAAAACACTAATCATTTCCGCTGCGGTAATTGCAATCAATTTTTATGCTTGCAACAACCCAGAGAAAAAAACAGAAACAGAAACGGTTTTTATTGACCCCATCATTACTAATATTGATTCCTCGATTGCCCCGGGAGAAAATTTCTTCCTGTATGCAAATAATGGATGGTTTAAAAAACATCCTATACCATCTTCCGAAAAAAGCAATGGAATATTCCAAACAATTCAGGATACAATAAATGAGTCTATCCGGAAAATTTGCGAATCGTCAGCCGCTGATAGTAAATCCAAAAAAGGAAGTAACAAACAAAAAATTGGCGATCTTTATTTCAGTGGTATGGATTCATCAAATATTGAGAAGACGAATTTTTCTCCTTTAAATGAGGAGTTGGCGAGAATCGATGCCATTAAGAACACCACCGAACTATTAGCAACTGTTTCTCATTTATTTACAATGGACGTAAAAACCATGTTTGGATTTTCCGTTTCACGTGATGACAAAAACAGTGCAAAATATGTCGTATCTCTAGGGCAAGCAAGGCTTGGACTTCCTGAGCGTGATTACTATTTCAATACCGATGAACGAACAACAAATATCCGTAAAGAATATGTTGCGCATATCCAAAATATATTTGAAATGACCGGAACAGAAACAACACTTGCAAAAAACAATAGCACCGTTGTTATGTCAATAGAATCAATGCTTGCAAAAGCATCCAGAAAAATGGAAGACTTGAGAGACCCTTACAAAAATTACAATAAAATGTCTGTCGCGTCTTTCAACAAAACTAATCCATCTATCAATTGGACCGAAACACTTACGCAATTAGGATTAAAGAACATTGACTCTGTTGTGGTAGGGCAACCCGAATTTTTTACACAACTTGAATCAACAATCAAGAAAGTTAATATAAATGATTGGAAAGCATATTTAAGATGGACACTCCTTAATAATTATGCCAACACAATGAATAAAAAAATAGAAGATCAGAATTTTTATTTTTATTCAACTGTTTTAGATGGTATTAAAGAACAAAAACCTCGCTGGAAAAGAATTGTAAACATTACCGATGCCACATTAGGCGAATTGATCGGACAAATATATGTGGAAGAATATTTACCTAAAGGCACCAAAGAAAAATTATTGGAGATAGGAAATAACATCAGAGATATTTATGCTGAACATATTAAGAATTTAGATTGGATGAGTGATGCCACCAAACAAAAAGCATTAAGCAAATTGAATAAAATAGTAATGAAAGTCGGATATCCCGACAAATGGAAAGACATGTCGACTTTGGAAATAAGTCGTGACAGCTATCTCCAAAACAAAATAAATATTGATAAATGGGAATATAATTTCATGATCAGTAAATATGGAAAGCCTGTAGATCTGACAGAATGGGATATGTATCCTCAAACATATAATGCATATTATAATCCGGCAAGCAATGAAATTGTTGTTCCAGCGTGTAACATTATTGTACCTGGATTTGAAGGCCGTATGCCTGATGATGCTATATTATATGGCATAATCGGAGGTTCTACCTTCGGACATGAAATAACACATGGCTTTGATGACCAGGGAAGTTTATATGATGAGAATGGAAATTTAAAGGATTGGTGGACAAAAGAGGACAGAGAAAAATTTGTAGCGAAAACAAAACTGATTGTGGAGCAATTTAATAATTACACAGTATTAGATAGTATCCATGTAAGAGGCGAAAATACACAAGGTGAAAACATTGCCGACCTGGGTGGAGTAATTATGGGTTATGAAGCTTTCAAAAAAACGAAGCAAGGGCAATCCACCGAATTAATAAATGGCTACACCGCCGACCAGCGATATTTCTTAGCATATGGCTATGCTTGGATGGTTAACAGAACGGATGCTTCATTAGCAAAACAAATCATGAGTGATGTCCACTCACCAGCTGAATTTAGGATAAACGGACCTCTTTCAGATAATGATGCATTTTACAAAGCATTCAATATTAAAAAAGGAGACAAGATGTACCGCGATGAAAATATAAGGGTGAAAATTTGGTAAATAAAAGATAATCAATTTGTTTTCCTATTACTTAATAAATTGTACTTTAGCGCTCGTTAAAAAAAACTAAACTAATCACTTAAAAAAATAGAATAAATGGGATATTTATTTACATCTGAATCAGTTTCGGAAGGACATCCGGACAAAGTAGCAGATCAGATTTCTGATGCGCTTATTGATAACTTTTTAGCTTTTGACCCACAGTCGAAAGTTGCTTGTGAAACACTGGTTACAACAGGTCAGGTAATACTTGCAGGGGAAGTAAAATCCAAAGCATATTTAGATGTACAAGAAATTGCACGTGAAGTTATCCGTAAAATAGGATATACAAAATCAGAATATATGTTTGAAGCGAACTCTTGCGGTATCTTATCTGCGATCCACGAACAATCTGCTGATATTAACCAAGGTGTAGACAGAAAGAAAAAAGAAGAACAAGGTGCAGGTGACCAAGGGATGATGTTCGGATATGCAACAAACGAAACGGCAAACTACATGCCTCTTGCTTTAGATCTTGCTCATGGCATATTATTAGAATTGGCTGCACTTCGCAGAGAAAATAAAGAGATAAAATATCTTCGCCCGGATGCTAAATCACAAGTGACATTAGAATACAATGATAACAATGTTCCTGTCCGCATTGATGCAATTGTTGTTTCAACACAACATGATGATTTTGATGCTGAACCGAAAATGTTAGCAAAGATTAAAAAAGATATTATCGACATCCTTATTCCACGCGTAAAAAAGAATTATCCTAAATACGCTCATTTATTTAATAACAAGATAAATTATCACATCAACCCAACCGGCAAATTTGTTATTGGTGGACCACACGGTGATACAGGATTAACTGGTCGTAAGATCATTGTTGACACCTATGGTGGAAAAGGAGCTCACGGTGGTGGTGCTTTTTCAGGTAAAGACCCTTCAAAAGTTGACCGCTCTGCTGCTTATGCTACTCGTCACATTGCAAAAAACTTAGTTGCTGCGGGTGTTTGCACAGAAGTATTAGTTCAGGTATCCTATGCTATCGGTGTTGCTCAACCAATGGGTATTTTCATTGATACTTATGGAACCTCCAAAGTAAAAATGAACGATGGACAAATTGCAAAAATTGTTGAAGGTGTATTTGATATGCGCCCATACTTTATCGAGCAACGTTTCAAATTACGCACTCCTATTTATAGTGAAACTGCTGCATACGGCCACATGGGAAGAAAGAATGAAATCGTAACGAAGACATTCAAATCACCTGATGGAAAAATAAAAACATTAAAAGTAGAGTTATTCACTTGGGAAAAACTTGACTATGTTAAAAAAGTGAAAGCTGCATTCAAATTGAAATAAATAACTATTTATTAAAAACGCCTCATTCCAAAAATCAGGAGTGGGGCGTTTTTTATTTACCGTAAATTCATTACTTTAGTTAGCTGTTATCAATAACCTTTATGAAATCAATAATTGTTCTTCTTTTTCCATTATTACTTATTCTTCCTTGTAATGGACAAACCTATATAGTCAAGAGCAATTCAAACATCGGCATTACTTTTTCACTTCCCTGGATAAATTATTATGATTATGTAGATTATTATCATAACAGAACAAATAAAACATTCGGCTTTTTCGGTTTAGGAATCGCAGCATATTATAAGAATGAGTATGGTAAATTTTCTTTTAATGTAAGCACAACAGATGATCTATCCGCTCCAATATCAACTAATAGTTATTCGCAAAAGAATATTAAAACAAATATAGGTTGCTCCTATTTTGAAATAATTTTTCATCGTGCAATTAATGATGATATTAATCTTGTAACAGGATTTAATTTCACAAATTACAATTTCCACTTTGAAAGCAAATTCGACAGCATCCCAAGCTATAAAAAAGTGGATCAAACTCTAGGTTTTTCAATTGGATTAGAATACCGTTTTAATAAATACTATTCCGTTGCTGCAATGTATCGACCAGCACTTGCATCTTTCGAAACAGATTGCAAATACAGGCATTTAATAAATTTTGATCTGCGAATCGACTTGGATCTAAAGAGAAAAAAACACTAGATCCATGAATACTCTACAGGATCAAAACGACTTCCATTAAAAACATTTAATCTGCTTTTTATCAAGTAATAATCTGCCTTTTATCAATTATAATCCTGAACAGATTCGGTTGTTAAAAGAAATTATAATACTGTATATTTGTTATCAGGAACGAATGAGAGTACAGACATTTGAATTCCAGGGAAACACTAAATTTTTATCATGAAAAAACTTCTTCTATTACTTTGTTGTTCAACAGCAGTTGCGACCCAAGCACAAAACACGATTAACATTACTACTCAACAATACGATATCCTGAAACAAGCGAATCAGCTCGATTATTCAAAGCATTATAATTTTACTGATGTTGATTTCACAAAGCGGAGTATGAGACCTTCGCAAAAAGCAATCGACAGATCGCCAAGTGCAATTTGTAGTTGCCTGATTCCATTGGATGCTACATTCACTGTTGCTATGGCTCCTAATGATGATGGTTCATCAGTTTTAATTAATATCCCATTTAACTTTAATTTTTATGGAACCACTTACACGTCATTGTATATAAATAATAATGGGAATATTTCATTCACTGCTCCTTATGGTTCATTTACATCGAATCCATTTCCGGATCCTACTTTCGAAATGATAGCTCCGTTTTGGGCAGATGTAGATACGCGCGACACAACTATTAGCGGCTTGGTTTATTACAAGATCTTTCCAACTTATATGGTAATAAAATGGGACAGTGTTGCTTATTATAACGGACTCGCACACTTTCCGGGATTTAGTAAATCAAATACATTTCAATTGATAATCTCCGACGGAGTGGACCCTATTTTACCTTCTGGCGACAATGCTGGATTTTGTTATCAAGATATGCAATGGACTACCGGGTCAGTATCTGGTGGCGTGAATGGGTTTTCTGGAATCCCAGCAACAGTTGGTGTAAACAAAGGAGATGGGATAAGTTATTTTCAAGTAGGAAGGTTCAATAATAAAGGAGTTGTTTTTGACGGACCATATGGAAATAATGATAGCGTGGATTGGTTAGACAACCAAGGTATGTATTTTGATGTTGCTACTGTTGGAAATTTCCCTCCTGTAGTTATCAACAATAGCATTTGTGATACAATTGATGTATACACAGGTGACACAACGCATTCAATGGCATCATTCGTAGACTCTGTTCAATTCTTTATTGGTGTTACTACACCTGAAGATGGCCAAACTATCAATGCAACAATAACAAGTCCTACCTACCCCGCAAATTTATCCTATACATTATCTAAAAATACACCGACCTACAAAGAGTATGCGTGTAATTTTGTTGTTGCAGGATTACCTGTTGGACTATATCCGATAAATATTACAGCAACTGACAATGGTACTCCTGTGAGTTCAACTTTAAGAACAGTTTATATCCGGAATATTTATGAGGCCCCGCTCATAACGGGAATAAACAGTTCCAGTCAACACACAACAATTAAGATTTATCCAAATCCTGCAAATGATAATATTATTGTAAAACATAACTTTGCGACTGTATCCAACTTGTCATTAACAAATATTCTCGGGCAAGTAGTGATGAATGTTCAGTTAAACACACAGCAACAATCAATCGATATAAGCGGTTTAAATAAAGGTATTTTCTTTGCGACAATTTCCAACAAAGCAGGGGAAAGTGAAATAATTAAATTTGTAAAAAAATAGTATTTACAAACTGTAAAATAATCAAAAAGCCCCGACTTAATTTCGGGGCTTTTTGACTATAGATCTACCGCATAAATATTCTTATGCAATTCGCCTGCGTCTGCCGAATCAGCATTCCAATAAACTTTTCTTCGATTTTTGAATTATTTTTTTGATTTCAGGAAGATCCGAAAAAAACAATCCTAATTAATGCAACTATAGTGAGAGAAAATTCGTATAATTACGAATACATAAAAATTTATTATGAAAAAACTGCTACTCTTTCTTTCTTGTTTATCTGTAATTTTTGCTTCAGCGCAAAAATCTGTAAATATCACTACCCAACAGTATGAAACATTGAAACAGGCTAATCAACTTGATAAAACAAAACAATATAATTTTACGGATCTAACTATCGGAAAACAATTATTAAAAGCTTCTCAAAAGGCCTTTTCAAAATCACCAAGCGTTATTTGCAGTTGCCTAGTACCATTAGACACATCGTTTACACTAGCAATGGCGCCCAATGATGATGGCTCAACTGGACTGATTTCTTTACCTTTCAACTTCAACTTTTATGGAATTAACTATTCTTCCTTATTTATAAATAATAATGGTAATATTTCATTTGCTACTTCATACGGAACATTTTCTTCGAGCCCCTTCCCTGATCCTTCATACTTAATGATAGCCCCTTTCTGGTCTGATGTCGACACCCGTGGACATGGAGCAGTATATTACAAGATTACACCAACAGCCATAATTATCAAATGGGACAGTGTTGGTTATTATAGCTCGATGACCGACAAACTAAACACATTTCAATTGATCATAACAGATGGTACAGACCCGATTTTGCCAGTTGGCAAAAATACCGCATTTTGTTACGGTGATATGCAATGGACCACTGGAGCCGCATCTTCTGGCATTGGAGGATTTGGAGGCGCTCCGGCTACAGTTGGAGTTAATCAAGGTGATGGGATAAGTTATTTTCAGGTAGGACGATTTGATAATTCAGGAACTGCTTTTGACGGGCCTTATGGTGCTAGCGATAGTGTGGACTGGCTAGATAATCAAGGAATGTATTTTGATGTTGCCTCAGTTGGAAATACCCCTCCTGTTATTATCAATAATACTATTTGCGATACAATCGATGTTTACACTGGAGATACAACTCATACTATGTTAACATATATCGATTCAGTCGAATTCAATATCGGGGTTAGCACACCGGAGGCTGATCAAACGGTCAATGCTGCTCTCTCTTGCACAAGCTACCCTGCAAATTTCTCTTATACATTAAGCAAGACCACTCCTACCTATAAAGAATATGCCTGCAAATTTATTGTTGCAGGGTTACCCGTTGGGATCTACCCTATAAATATCACGGCTACAGATAATGGAGTTCCCGCAGCGATAACAGAAAGAACCATTTATATCAGAAACAACTATGATGCATCTCTCGCAGTAGGAATAAGTAATATTGTTCAACCTTCATCAATTTCTATTTATCCAAATCCTGCAAATGAAACCATAGCAGTTAAACACAATTTCACAAGTGCTTCAACATTGACATTATCAAATATGCTAGGGCAAAATGTTATGACAGCTCAATTGGCTACACAACAGCAATCTATCGATATCAGCAGTTTGATCAAAGGTGTTTACTTTGCGACAATAACTAGCAAAGAAGGAAAAAGCAAAACAATTAAAATTGTAAAAAAATAAAATAAAGAAATAACACAAAATTACTCCACTAAAAAGCCCCGGTATTTTGCCGGGGCTTTTTGGGTTTAAAATAAAAATATTCTTATTTATTTTTTTCTCATGAATACCTGAATCGGCACACCGGAGAAATCAAAATTTTCACGCAATCTGTTTTCTAAAAACCGAATATAGGATTCAGTAACATACTGAGGCAAATTACAATAAAATGCAAAGGTTGGAGCATGTGTAGGTAATTGCGTAATGAATTTCACTTTTACATATTTTCCTTTAATCGCTGCTGGCGGGGAATGTTGGATAATTGGTAACATCACATCATTCAATTCGCGTGTTTTGATCGATTTTGTACGATTAACATTCACCTTTTCAGCCATTTCAATAGCTTTTAAGACCCGTTGCTTTGTTAAGGCTGAAGTAAATACAATTGGAACATCCTTAAAAGGAGAAAGCTTTTCTCTGATCTTTTCTTCATACTCCTTTGTTGAATTGGTAGTCTTTTCAACCAAGTCCCACTTATTTACAACAATAACAATTCCTTTCCGATTCTTCTCTGCAAGATGGAAGATATTTATGTCTTGAGACTCTAACCCTAACGTTGCATCAATCAATATTAAACAAACATCACAATCCTCAATTGCACGAATAGATCTCATCACTGAATAAAATTCCAGGTCTTCCTCTACTTTTGATTTTTTACGGATTCCTGCAGTATCTATCAATAAAAAATCATGACCAAAAGCTGTATAGCGTGTATTAATAGAATCACGGGTTGTACCTGCAATGGGTGTTACAATATTTCTTTCTTTTCCTAATAATGTATTTATCAAGGATGATTTTCCAACATTAGGACGGCCAACAATCGCAAATTTTGGGATATTCAACTCTTCTTCAACTAACTCAGCATCCAGCGCCTTAACAACATCATCTAACAATTCTCCGGTACCACTTCCACTTATTGCAGAAACGTTATACGGCTCGCCACAACCTAAGGCATAAAACTCACCTGACATTCCCTGACGAACAAAATTGTCTACCTTATTTGAAACAACAAATACTTTTTTCTTGCTGCGTCTTAGAATATTAGCAACCACTTTATCATCATCAGTGATTCCATCGGCCACATCCAAAACAAATAAAATAACATTTGCTTCATCGATGGCTAATTGAACTTGCTTGCGGATCTCTCCTTCAAAAATATCCTCAGATCCTTTCACATACCCGCCGGTGTCGATCACAGAGAATTCCATGCCGTTCCATTCCGATTTCCCATAATGTCTATCACGGGTTACACCGGATTCAGAATCAACGATCGCTTTTCTGCTATCGGTTAATCGATTGAAAAGGGTTGATTTCCCTACATTCGGACGACCTACTATTGCTACAATGTTTGCCAATTTACTGTTGTTTTTTTGTAATAACGGAAATTACCGCGTCACATTCGTAATTAAATAAAAAAAGCGACACATCACTGAGTCGCTTCTTTATAGTAGCGGGGACCGGACTCGAACCGATGACCTTTGGGTTATGAGCCCAACGAGCTACCAACTGCTCCACCCCGCAATATATCTTGGTTTTAGACTGTCTTAAAGAACGAAAAGCCTTGTCTAGCTTTTTAAATTGCGGTGCAAAGATATATTTTGTTTCTTTGTACTCCAAATATCTTATTAACATTTTTTAAAATGGCACATAAATCAGGGTTTGTAAATATTATTGGCTCTCCAAACGTAGGAAAATCAACATTAATGAATGTCCTGGTTGGCGAACGCCTTTCTATAATTACATCCAAAGCACAAACTACTCGTCATCGTATCATGGGAATCGTAAATGGCGAGGATTTCCAGATCGTTTATTCCGATACACCGGGAGTTTTGAAGCCAAATTACAAGCTTCAGGAATCGATGATGGAATTTGTTCATACAGCCCTTACTGATGCAGATATAATACTTTTTGTCACTGATATTTTTGAGGATATTAAAATTGAAGAAAAGATTCTGAATAAGATCAAGAATGCCAGTGCAAAAGTTTTGCTACTTGTAAATAAAATAGATCTCTCCAAACAAGAGCAATTAGAAGAGAAGGTTCAATATTGGAAAAGTGAAGTTCCGAATGCTGAGGTTATTCCTGTATCAGCCTTAGAAAAATTCAATGTTTCCTATGTTTTTGATAGAATTTTAGCCTTACTACCGGAAAGCCCCGGATTTTATGACAAGGACCAATTAACGGATAAGCCTGAAAAATTCTTCGTATCTGAGATCATCCGTGAAAAGATACTAACCAACTATAAAAAAGAAGTGCCCTATTCTGTTGAAGTGGTTGTTGAATCCTATAAAGATGAAGAGAAGATCATAAAAATTCGCGCAGAAATTCTTGTTGTCCGTGATTCGCAAAAAGGAATTATCATTGGCCACCAAGGAAAAGCATTGAAAAAAGTTGGAACGGAAGCTCGTAAAGACATGGAAGAGTTCTTTCAAAAGCAGGTGTTTCTCGAACTTTTCGTTAAAGTAAACAAAGACTGGCGTGATAATGACACACAATTAAAACGCTTTGGATATACAAATTAAGAATGAGCCGATACGACAATGTGTCGGCTTTTTTATCAATTGCCTCCTCTCCAAAAACATATTTTCAGGTTTCGAAGAAAAAAAATTCTTCATAACTAATTGACAATCCCTTCTCAAATTACAATCACAAATTTGTTAATAATCTTACACCTGTTATACGTGTTTGAACAGAGTGTGGATTTCCTTTTAACTATGCAGTAAGTTTGGATAAGAAAATAACAAATCAAATGAAAAAAGACAACATTGAATACCGGCATTTTATTAACAATGGGATTGTACTTATTGCAATGATCATTTTCGTAACTCTTCTCTGCATTTTTTAAGGATCCAGGACAAAGAAAGTTCAAAAAACAGTAACTACTAATTAACCTAAACCCCCAAAGGTCATGAGACTATCTAAACTATTATTTGCAGTTATCTTTTCCCTGCCATGCTCTAATGCAATTGGTCAGACAATACTGTTGCAAGCGACAGACACCTCAGATTGTCTGGAAATAAATGGATTAGCAATAGAAAAAAGTGTTCCAATTAACGGAGTTACGGTAAAGCTTTACAAAGAAAATGAAGAAATGCAATGGGAAGAAGTTACAAGTGTAGAATACCATGAGCACTCCTTTAATTTTAATCTAAAAAGAAATTCCTATTACACCATCGAAATTTCAAAAGAGGGTTATGTTACGCGCTCTATTGGGATCTCTACCAAATTGCCGGATAATGTGATAACAGTTGGAAGTGCAAAATTCTTATTTGAATTTGACGTTGAATTATTTAAAGAAAAGAAAGGTGTTAATGATTATTATCTAGATTTTCCAGTTGCCTTAATTAAATACAATGAAACAAACCAGGTTTTCGAGTATGACTCTAAATACACCAAACACATTAAGGAAAAAATAACAGAAACAACAGGTGCCATTTCTCCTACAAGCGTAAAACCTAAATAACAGAATTAACTGTTTTTTTATTACATTTGTTTATAATAATATACCCATGAAACACAAAAGCAATACATTTAAAAACAAAACTGTGATGATAATTGACGACAACGAAATCGACAATTTCATCAATGAAAAAATGATTAAATCCTGTTGCTTTTCAGAAAATGTATACACGAATACGGGTGCGAATAGTGACTTAGATTTTTTTAAAAATTTATCCATCCTTCAAACCCTTCCTTCTGAATTAATTCCAAGTTACATATTTCTAGACATTAATATGCCTATTTTAGATGGATTTCATTTTTTGGAAGAATTTGAAAACCTCCCGTACGGATTTATTAAAAACATTAAAATTGTAATGCTTACAACATCGCTAAATCCGAGTGATGTAGAAAAGACTAAGCGCTATAAAAGTGTTGTTGGCTACCTATACAAACCACTAATTCAAGAAGATCTCGACAAATTAGCATAAGCTATATTTAAAATCTTTTTTACCCACTCAATTGGCTGTACTCTTTTTATTTCTAGCTTTTTTAATAATTCTATTTATTGAAAGCTCATTCCTTCAATTAATTTCTGCTATTAATTCTTTAGCAACCAATTTGCTTAGATGTATTAAATACAATTAATAATTGAAATTTAAAATATATTAAATGCCTCGCAATTATTATTGCACTCATCAATATTTTAAAAGTAAGTAGGGCGATTCATATAATAAACCAAACACTTTATCACCATTTTGTCTTAAATCTTACTTAAGAAATAATTAAACGATACCAGACTTTTTATAAGAGATTATGCGACTTACATTTGTCATGTAATTAAACACTAAACGAAATGTCCTACCAATATCTCCCCCAAAGCCTAGTTTTACTAATAGACGACAGCTCCATCGATAATTTTGTAAATCAAAAAATGATCGAAAGAAACAGATTTGCAAAAGAAATTATTTCATTCAAAAAAGCAGGAAACGCAATAAAGTATTTATCAGATCTAGATGAAAAACAAAACGATGATTCGGCTATACCATCGTTGATCTTTTTAGATATCAATATGCCGCTTATAAATGGATTTCAATTCATAGAGATTTATGAAAACTTTTCATCATATATAAAATCCAGATGCAAAATAGTAATTCTCACGAACACCATAAATCCTATTGAAATAAATCAAATCAATAACAATAAGAACATTTTGGCCTTCCTGAATAAACCTTTAATAGATAGCAATTTTGTGAAAATTCATGAATTATTGAGAGAAAATTCTGAGCAATCCGAATTAAAATTAAAAAATGTCGGATAAAAAACATCAAGAAAATAAGTTTAGGAAATTATCCAATAAAAAACTAATTGATAAAAAAAAGTTGTATTTTGCATGAAATAATTAAAATTTATGAGGCTTCATAAAATAATTTTGCAGTTATCTTCTTCTGATTTTACTAATTTGTCAATTCAGTTAAAGGAAAATAAGGCTGATAAATTTTTATTGTTGCTAAATCATTACCGAATAGAAAAAACTCCCGACGAAGAACTCCTAGCAATTTTAGATGTAAAGCAAGCAGCCTATTACACGCTTAAATCCAGATTATTCGACAAAATACAAGAATTCTTATTCAAAAACACCACCGATACTCGTATTGAATTATTGCAAAATGTTGCAAACATTGAACATTTGATCTATGAGACGCAACGTGAAACTGCAATTAGTATCTTAAAAAAGCTCGAAAGTGAACTTCTTGAGCATGATATGCCGAATGAACTCATCTCTGTGTATAAAGCATTAAAAAAACTGCATATTCATTCTGGAAAATATTACGAATATCTGCAGCTTTACAACAAACATGTTGCCTATAATCTTGCTCAGGATAAAGCAGAAGAGATATTATCACTCTTCTCCAAAACACTCGGGGAATATTATCTTAGCAGAAATGTAGAAACCTTTAACTTACTGACTTTATACAAAAAGGAAATGGCGAATGTATGCCGACTTCACAAATCGCATCATTTACAACTTAACAAAAACATCTTATTTACTCATTTCGCTTTATTCTGCCCGGATGAAAACGAAATGAAGGAAGATTCTTCAATTGAAGAAATGCTTGCAGAGTCAATTTCAATAATTGACTCGCACCCATTTGACAGAACCTATAAGTATTTAAGGCAAATTGTAAATTTTCTATATTTTGAATACTACCATCAGCTTAAGTTGAATAAAAATGCAGCAAAATATTTTGAAAATATTTCAGCGAGCGGGAGCGATCTTTTATTATATAACCATTGCAGTTTTGTATATCATTTTTTAATTTCAAAAATTGAATATTTTAAGATCGAGAAGAAAGAAAACCAATTAATTAAAGAGGAGGACTTTGCCAATCATTCACCAAATATTGAAGACTTTAATAGTTTTGTAATTTTTAATTATTACAAGGCTGCCGCAGAATATTATGCCGGGAACCATTTGGTCGCAATACGCATCCTTAACAAACTTATAAATGAGATAAGCTTCAAAAATTCCCCTTTTGCGGAGATGGAAATAAAATCATTCCTGGCATTATTAAGTATCATTGCAGACCGTTTAGATCAGGCAGAAATAATTATCAGAAGTGTTTCGAGAAAAATTGCAGATGAAAATAATGAAATAACTTATTCTATTCCTTTATCATTTTTGAAATTACTAAAAACCGCAATCAGCACTAAAAGTGCTAACAAATTAGAAAAGATAAAAGAGCAATACCAGTTATTTGAATCTACAAATAATGGACAGTTTGCTTTTCTAAGGTCCATAAAAATGGATGAAAAGACACTTCACTTATTAGCAAAATAAAATTTCAAAAAATATTTTTATTATTTCTATTACTTTTCTTTGATTATTTTCCGATTTATTATTAATTGATTCCCCGAAAAAATCAGAACAGTATACAATCCCGGAGAAACTTTAGCAATATTTTCATTAAGAAAAGACACATTTGTATATTTCTTTTCCATGATTATTTGTCCCAATGAATTATATATTTCTAACTCCAAATGGCCGTAATTGACTCCTCTAAAATCAATGCCCAACTCATCCTGCAACGGAACCGGGTAAAGATCATACTTCAGATCATTTTCATATTTCGGAATGGCAAGTGAATTTACAGTGATCGTATCAGAATATATAAATGAAAAACAATTTGATGATGCTGTTAATGTAACTACATACTGACCATCTACTGCAAAGATATTTTGAGGGTTCGTTTGGCCGGAAAAATTACCGTCACCAAAATCCCAAAGGTAGCTGGTCGAATTAGCAGAAGAATTGTTGAATTGTATTGAATTGGATGACGCTATATAGCCAAAATCAGCATTCGGAATATCACCATGCCCCTGCCATAAGGAAATGCTATCTAATACAGTAGAACTGGCATTCGCTTGCAAAATAAGTCCATCAGAAATAGAAATTCCCGGCAACAGAAAAGAGGACCCCACCGAACTTTTATGAAAAAAAGATGAATAAAATACACAAGCCGCTAAATAAGTGCCATAGACACTTGGGTGACTTTCATCTGCCTGGTAAAGATTTATTGAAGGATAATTATCCCGAACATGCTTCCATGCAACACCGACAGGGCTAACCGAAGCATGATTATCTACAGACATCTGAACATAACTTTCTTTTAATCGCTGTTGCATTCCATCATAGGTGCAAACAGGAGGATAGGAAGCGCAATTGCTGGCATCTCCGTTTTGTCGTCCCCAGGTCATGTAAAAAACGGTTTCGGTACAACTATCATTGGTTAATATCATACTATCCAACATCTGTGCGAAAGGATACACATCAACGCACACTTGCAAGGGATCAAAGGAAGGAAGCTGACTTTGCTCTTGTAAAACAACAAAATCCCAGGCCTGAGAATTGATCTTGCTGATAGTCGTGGCATTTGTGGTATGTAAATTAAATGTATAGCTCCCGGGAGCGCTCATATCATAACTAAGCGTATCTCCCATTGAAAGGGCTATATCCGCGACCGTCTGCGGTAAATTATTCACATACGTATAACTATTACCGATAAATAAAGCTTTCCTGTTTTGCCCATTTAAATTTAAAAGAAGGCAGGACAGAATAATCAGAGAAAGGAGTTTTTTCATTTTTGATATTTATTTCATCAAAATTATCTCAATGTACATATTCTTGAAAGTCTAATTCAATTTATTATTAGTTTTCAAAGGAAAACAAAAAACCCCAACTGTTCATCAATCGGGGGGGGGGATATATTCAGAAAAAAAACTATTCGTTTATTTTGTATACAAAATTAAGATTTGTCAGCTTTTGATAATCTTCTCCTGTTTTCTTAATATCATCATCATCCTCATCATAACACCATTCAACAGTAACCTTTGTGCCGGAATTATTGAGATCAACAGTCTTCATTAAGAATTGCTTCACAGAGATAATAGATGAAGAACTTAAATAAAATAAATTAAAACAAATTTTAAATACTTTAGGATTTGTTAACTTATACGCTTCCATCCATTCAATAACAGGACGATAAAACTCTTTACTATCCTCAGGAAAAGATTTTCCTTCAATCAAATAATTGTCTGCATCCACATCAAGTATGATATGTGGTGTATTATTCAAAGGTATAATCTCTAACCGTTTCATGTTATCCTAATACTTTTGATTGGATTGAAAATAATGAATATTCTTTATTTAACGTTTCAAAATCAAAATCAATGTTATTGTTCGACTTTAATGCAATAGTCAAGAACCCTAATCCTGCACCGCCCTTTGGAGATAGCTCACCATTTGAAAGCACATCCATATATTGTCTTTTCAAATCAGAATCACTCAAAGATTTTATTGCATTTAATCTTTTATTGAGCTTTTCCGCAACGCTATTGCTAACAATATTTCCGGAAAAAATAGAAAATTCATTTTGATGTTTTCCAATCAGAAAATAGGTCATTTGGTAACCATTATTATCCTTTTCTCCGTGAATACAAATATTCTGAAGCGTTTCAATGACAATATTAAAGATCTTTTTGGTAGCATTTTTACTCACACCAAGATACTCCATTTGTGTTTCTACCAGTGTTGAGATCGTATTTACCTTATCTTGGTCAAGCTCACCAATATGAGATACAATAATTTTCTTATCAGGACCAATAAAAGCAGACCTAATACTATTTACCTTATTGGTAAATATCGTCACTTCAACTGAACCGCTTTTATTTAAATCCATAAAATGATGACTCGTATTCAAAACCTGACTTTTAATCTTCTAAATTTTTACCAATTATAAGGAAATTAATTAAATATTAGGGCTAAAAAGGGAGATTTTTATCCAAAAAAAAGCCCAAAACTTAACATTTTACAAAAAACAAGCTTATTTATGATTCCTACCCTCTAAGACTTTTATGATGTCATTAAAGCCAAAGCCTTTCGCTGACAATAGAATGAGGTAATGAAAGAGTAAATCGGCAGCCTCATTCTTAAAAAGATCCTCATTGTCATCTTTTGCCTCAATGACCAACTCTATTGCTTCTTCACCCACTTTTTGGGCTATTTTATTTATTCCTTTCCCAAAAAGAGAAGAGACATAAGAATTTCCATTCGGATTAACCTTACGGTCTTGGATAATTCTTTCTAATTGATCAATAAAATAAGTCCTATTTTTTTCATTGAAACAGGTATCCGCTCCAGTATGACAAATTGCACCAAAAGGAGTTGCCTTTATCAAAATCGTATCCTTGTCACAATCCAAAAGTATTTCATCTACATCCAAAAAATGTCCGCTTTCTTCTCCTTTCGTCCAAAGTCGATTTTTAGAACGCGAAAAAAAAGTCACTCTTTTTTCTGATTGCGTTTTTTGAAATGCCTCCTCATTCATATACCCCAACATTAACACTACACTGGTGACTTTATCTTGAATGATCACGGGAACTAATCCATCTGCTGCTTTTGTAAAATCTGGCTTCATATTTTATGTTTCTCTAAATTCTAACTTCTATTTTTTGTTCTTTTAAATATTTTTTTAGATCCAATATTCCAATTTCATTGAAATGAAAAACGCTTGCCGCCAAAGCAGCATCAGCCTTACCATAAACAAATGTATCTTTAAAATGTTCCATTGTTCCCGCTCCCCCACTTGCAATTACTGGCACATTAACACTCTCTGAAACCAATTTTATGATGTCGTTGGAAAACCCGTTTTTTGTCCCATCATTGTTCATCGAGGTCAATAATATTTCACCGCATCCAAGTGATACAGCCATTTTTGCCCAATCAACAGCCCTCATTTCCGTTTTAACTTTTCCACCATTTAAATAAACATACCAATCATTATTCTCATATTTCGTATCAATTGCAACAACAACACACTGACTGCCGAATCGATCTGCAAGCTCTTTTATCAATTGAGGATTTTTAAATGCCGCTGTGTTGATAGAAATTTTATCCGCACCTGCATTTAATAGCAAGCAAACATCATCAATTGAACTAATTCCACCGCCAACAGTAAATGGAATATTTATATTTTTCGCAATACGAGATACAAGTTCAGAAAGCGTTTTTCTCTTTTCATTGGTAGCAGAAATATCTAAGAATACTAACTCATCCGCACCGTGTGCGCTATATGCAATAGCCAATTCAACAGGATCACCGGCATCACGGATATTTTCAAAATTCACACCTTTCACCGTTCGACCATCTTTAATATCCAAACAAGGAATAATTCGTTTTGTCAACATTTGATGTATTTCTTTAAATCATTGATTGATATTTTATTTTCATAGATTGCCTTTCCAACAATAGCACCGCTACAACCAATTAATTTAAGATCATCCAGATCTTTTATGGAAGACACTCCACCGCTGGCAATAAAATTTAGTTCAGGAAACTGACCAATTATTTTGTTATACAGATCATTACTTGCTCCTTGCAAAAGACCATCCTTCGAGATATCAGTACAAAATACAGAAGAAATTCCATAACCAATATTTTCTTTAATAAAATCAAAAACCGAAATCTCTGTTTTTTCTAACCATCCACCAATTGCAATTTTTTCGTCTTGAACATCAGCACCTAATAATATCTTTCCGGAGCCAAATTTATTAATCCAGGAAATAAACAGATCTTTGTTTTTAACAGCAACACTGCCTACTGTTGCAATTGAAGCACCCGATTCGAAAACAATATTTATCGCATCATCTGTTTTTATGCCACCGCCAAAATCAATGATCAATTTTGTAGCGGATGCAATTTGTTCAAGAACTTTATAATTAACAACCGTTCCTTTTTTTGCACCGTCCAGATCCACCAAGTGCAGCCGGGTTATACCAATTGCTTCAAACTGTTTAGCAACTTCTAAAGGATTTTCATTATAAATAGTTTTCTTAGAATAATCTCCTTGTGTCAAACGAACACATTTTCCTTCTATAATATCTATTGCAGGTATTATTTTCATTTTTTTATAGGGATAAAAAATTCTCAAGTATCTTTTGGCCGGCATCACCAGATTTTTCAGGATGAAACTGAACACCATAAAAATTATCTTTCTTTAAAGCTGAACTATAATCAATCCCATAATTGGTTTTAGAAATTGTATTTGATCCAACCTCAACAAAATAACCATGAACAAAATACATATATTCGTTTTCATTCACATGATCAAAAATGTTCGAACTAAGATCAAAAATATTATTCCAACCGATCTGAGGTACTTTATTCGTATGAGAAAACTTTGATACTTTTTGATCAAATATTCCCAAACAATTTGTATTTCCTTCTTCAGAAAAGTTGCACATCAATTGCATGCCGAGGCAAATCCCTAATACAGGTTGTTTCAAATCAGTAATAACTTTATCTAATTTTTGCTCTTTCAAAAAATGCATAGCGCTACTTGCTTCTCCCACTCCTGGAAAAATGACTTTATCGGCTGACTGTATTTCGTCAATATCACCGGTAACGATGGGAGAAACACCGATTCGCTCCAGAGCAAAAGTCACCGAACGGATATTCCCTGCATTATATTTCAAGATAACTATTTTCATTTATAAAACTCCTTTAGTGCTTGGTAAACTCAAATTATCCGGATCTCTTTTCACAGCCATTTTAATTGCTTTGGCAAAAGCCTTAAACACAGCTTCTATTTTATGATGTTCATTTTGGCCTTCAGCCTTTATGTTCAAATTACATTTTGCTGCATCGCTGAATGATTTAAAAAAATGGAAAAACATTTCTGTAGGCATTTCACCAATTTTCTCTCTTTTAAATTCAGCATTCCATTCGATCCAATTTCTACCACCAAAATCGATTGCCACTTGTGCAAGGCAATCGTCCATTGGTAATAAAAAACCATATCGTTCGATCCCTTTTTTTTCTCCTAATGCAACCAAAAATGCTTCGCCTAAAGCGATACCGACATCCTCTATTGTATGGTGTTCATCAATATGCAGATCTCCTTTTGCTTCAATTTTCAGATCCAAATTACCATGTTTCGCAATTTGCTCCAGCATGTGATCAAAAAATGCTAAGCCGGTTAAAATAGTTGAATTACCTTTCCCATCCAAATTCATGACTATTGAAATTGCAGTTTCTTTTGTAATTCTTTTGTGTACCACATTCCTATCAGGAACTTTCAGGAAATTATAAATTTCCTCCCATGTCTTTACCTGTAAAGCGATTTCATTTTCAAAACCATCAGCAGAATCATAATTTTTAATAAAGATCGCCTTCGAACCTAAATTTTTTGCCAACTTCACATCAGTAATTCTGTCGCCAATAACAAATGAGTTTTTCAGATCATATTCACCCGACATGTATCTTGTTAACATACCTGTATTAGGCTTACGGGTATGCTGATTGTCTTTTTCAAAAGTACTGTCGATACAAACTTCAGAAAACTTTATCCCTTCGGATGCAAGTGTTTGTATCATACTGTTTTGAATTGGCCAAAAAGTATTTTCCGGATAACTCTCAGTTCCCAATCCATCCTGATTGGTAACCATCACCAATTCAAAATTTAATTCTCCGGCAATTTTCCCTAGCCAGGTTATTACACCCGGCAAAAATCTAAATTTCTCCAAACTGTCAATTTGAAATGTATCTGGCGGTTCCCAGATCAACGTTCCGTCACGATCAATAAATAATATTTTTTTCATTTCTATATTTTTATTTAAAATATTTCTCCTATTTAAATTTCCTTAATTTCTCTAATACCAAGGCATTTTCTCCACCTGTGCCAACCGTAATTCGCAAACAACCTTCACACAGTGTTACTCGACTTCTATCACGAATTACAATTTGATTTAAAGTTAAGTAATTATATAAGGCTTTGGCATCATCCACTTTCACTAAAATAAAATTTGCTTCACTCTTATAAACTTTCCTGACGAAAGATAACCTCGAAATATCCAAACTAAGTTTTTCCCTATCCTCCACTATTTTTTTTATCCACTCATTAACCTGTTGCACATTGTCCAGCGCTTCCAAAACAATTTTTTGAGAAACGATATTGATATTATAAGGTGGCTTTATCTTATTAAACACATCGACGATAACTTCTGACGCAAATGCCATACCTACCCTCAATCCGGCTAGACCCCAAGCTTTTGACAAGGTTTGAAGTATTACTAAATTCGGATAATTCAATAATTCAGGGATCAGGCTTCTGTAACTCGCAAAATTAATATAGGCTTCATCGATTACAACAACCCCTTTAAATTTTTCTAAAAGCACCTTGATCGTATTCTGAGAAACACCATTCCCTGTCGGATTATTCGGACAACAAATAAAAATAATTTTTGTGTTCTCATTGATCGCCTTTAGAATACTTATTTCATCCAACTGAAATGATTCCGGCAACAACGGAATCTTAATAACATTAACGTCATTGATATTTGCAGACACTTCGTACATGCCATAGGTTGGTGGACAAATGATCACATTATCTTTTTGAGGATCACAAAAAGCTCTGAATAAAATATCGATTGCCTCATCACTACCATTTCCCAAAAAGATATTCTGAACAGGCAATCCTTTTATTTTACTTAATTTTCTTTTCACATCGAGTTGCAAAGGATCCGGATAACGGTTCATCCCTTCGCAGAACTGACTGCCATTAGAAAGCGGGGCTCCGAAAGAATTTTCATTCGCATCCAAAAACACTCCTTCTTTACCCTTGTATTCATCCCTTGCGGAAGAATAAGGAACAAGTTTTTTTATGTTTTCTCTAAGAATATTATTTAATTCAAACATGGTATTATTTTTTTAATCGAATACTTACTGCATTTTTGTGTGCGCCTAAACCCTCGGCCTCCGCCATAAGTTCAATCGCATTTCCAATTGAACTTATTCCTTCTTCAGATAACTTTTGAAATGTGATCTTTTTAACAAAACTATCCAGAGACACTCCGCTATAGGCTTTTGCATATCCATTGGTAGGCAAGGTATGATTAGTTCCTGAGGCATAATCCCCTGCACTCTCACAAGAATAATTTCCTAAAAATACGGACCCTGCATTAATAATTTTCTCAGCTATTTGTTCATAATCCTTACAGGCAATAATTAAATGTTCAGGTGCATAATTATTCAGCAGATCAATCGCTTCATCATTTCCATTCATAAGGATCGCTTTACTATTTTCTAATGCTTTTATTACAATTTCTTTTCGAGGCAACAATTTTACTTGTTTCTCCAACTCCTCTTTTACAATTTCAAGCACGACTTCTTGTGTAGAGATCAATATAACTTGCGAGTCGGCACCGTGTTCTGCCTGTGAAAGAAGATCTGCCGCAACAAATTCCGGGACACAACTTTCGTCTGCAAAAACAGCAACTTCAGAAGGTCCTGCAGGCATATCAATGGCAACACCTTCTTTAGAGATCAATTGTTTTGCACAAGTCACATACTGATTACCGGGTCCAAACACTTTATAAACTTTTGGAACTGATTCTGTACCATACGCCATTGCTCCAATTGCCTGTACTCCTCCAACTTTAAAAACATTTTTTATCCCTACCAATTGAGCGACATACAAAATAACAGCATTCAAGTTTCCATTCAAATCGGGAGGACTGCATAAAACTATTTCTTTGCAGCCTGCTATAGTTGCAGGAATCCCCAACATCAACACTGTTGAAAACAATGGCGCAGAGCCTCCGGGAATATATAAACCAACTTTTTCTATCGCCACCGATTTTCTCCAACACTTAACTCCAGGTGCTGTTTCAATAATTTTTATATCTTCTTTCTGTAAACTGTGAAATTTTTCGATGTTAGTCTTCGCTTGCTGAATCGCTAGTTTTAATTCATTTGAAACTTTTTTTTCTGCTTCAACAAATTCTTTATCAGTCACAAGGAACTCCTCAAGTTCTACACTATCAAATTGCTTTGTATATTTTTTCAGCGCAACATCACCATTCTTTTTTACATCCGTAAGCACATCCTTCACAATACCTTCAAGTGAAGTGCTGTCAAATACAGGCCTTTTCAATAACTCGTCCCACTCTTTTCTCAATGGATATTTAATAGTTTTCATTTTGATAAATATTAATATTCAATTACAATATCATTTTCTCTATTGGTACAACCAAAATTCCTTCAGCACCCTTCTCTTTTAGCTTTTCGATAATATCCCAAAATTCATTCTCATTAACAACACTATGAACCGAACTCCAGCCTTTATCCGCTAATGGTAAAACAGTTGGACTCTTCATTCCCGGTATTATCTTACAGATAGCATCCAGATTTTTGTTTGGCGCATTTAATAAAATATATTTATTGTTCTTAGCCTTTTTTACAGCATTGATTCTGAACAATAATTTTTCTAAAATAGCTTTTTGTTCTTTTGATAAACTCTTATTTGCGATCATGACCGCCTCTGATCTCAGTATCACTTCTACTTCCTTCAATCCGTTAGTAAACAAGGTACTCCCCGAACTTACCAGATCACATATCGCATCAGCTAAACCAATACCGGGTGCAATTTCTACTGACCCGCTTATTTCATGGATCTCAGCCTTTATTTTATTTTTCTTTAAATACTTTGCAAGTACGGTTGCATAACTTGTTGCGATGCGTTTTCCATCCAGATCCTTTATTCCATTATATTTCTGATTCTTAGGAATTGCTATTGATAAGCGACATTTACCAAATCCTAAACGATCAACAATATTTACATCTTTGTTTTTCTCAATCACCACATTCTCCCCGACAATACCGATATCCGCTACTCCGTCTTCAACATATTGAGGAATATCATCATCTCTAAGGAAAAATACTTCCAAAGGAAAATTTACTGCCTCTGCTTTCAATTTATTCAAACCATTATTAAATTCAATCCCGGCTTCTTTTAAAACTTTAATAGAATCTTCATTTAATCTTCCGGACTTCTGTATTGCAATTTTGAGTTTCATATTTCGATATTTTATGTTTTAGTAATAATTAAGCGTAAAAAAAAGGGCCTACCTTTATGGTAAGCCCTTTTTGATATATTGATATTTTATTATCTCATGTTTAGTTTACACAATACATCTCCGGCTTACCTGTTGAGTAAGTATGGTGATGATGGATGTGTGACATTGTTTTCATTCGCGAGCAAATGTAAAGAATAAATCAAATACAAAACAAATATATTTTTATAAGCACCATATTTTAAGTATTTTTGAGTAAAACAGACCTACCATGAAATCAAAACTTCTTTCCATAATTCTCATTTCCATTTGCATTTTATCATTTAGATCAGACAAATTAGCCTATCAAATTTACGATATCAAAGGAAAAACAAGTAGCTACGAGCAATTATTAAAAAGTGCTAAAGATGCCGATATTATTTTATTTGGTGAATTACATAATAACCCGATTTGCCATTGGCTTCAAATTGAACTTACGAAGGATATATATGAATTTAAAAAAGACAATTTGGTTTTAGGTGCTGAAATGTTTGAAGCAGATGACCAGATAGCTCTTACAGAATTTCTTTTAGGAAAAATATCAGATAAAACCTTAAAGGATGAAGTGAAACTGTGGCCAAATTACACGACTGATTACAAACCCTTGTTAATGTTTGCCAAGGAAAAGCACTTACCATTTGTTGCCGCAAATATACCAAGACGTTACGCTAATATGGTTTACAACAAAGGCTTGGAAAGATTAGATAGCCTTGACCCTGAAGCAAAAAGATGGATCGTTCCTTTGCCAATGAAATACAATGCTAATTTAAAATGTTACGATGATATTTGTGAAGCTGCGGAAGGACACAACAGCGAAAACTTACCAAAATCACAAGCCGTTAAAGATGCAACAATGGCTTATTTTATTTTAAAAAACTGGACCGAAGGAAAAACATTTATTCACTATAACGGATCGTATCATAGCAACAATCATCAAGGGATCGAATGGTACTTAAAACAGGAAAATCCGAATTTGAAAATATTTACAATTGGTTCTACAGAGCAAACGGCAATTGATACGCTCGCAAAAGCTGATATCGGGTTGGCAGATTATATTATTTGTACTCCTGAATCAATGACTAAAACACAACAATAAGAAATCAGAAGAAACTACCCTTCTAATTTCCCTTGTAACGTTTCCCAATTTTGCATTTCTGTTTCCAAAGCTTTTTTAAGTGCTTCGTATTTTGCAAATGCTTCTTTATCATTTACCACAGTTTGATATTGCGATGAATCAGCTAATTTATCATCGACAATTTTTATCTCCATTTCTAATCGTTCTATTTCCTTTTCGGATTTTGCAATTTGACTCGCGATCTGTTTTAATTCTTTAGCGCGCTCATCATTGCGAGTATCGATTTTAGGTTTCTCTTCCTTTATTTCCACTTTCGCTTTGGCAAAAGGACTTTTTGTATTCATTTCCGTCAAACGATACATCTTGAGTTTTTCCATAAACTCAACGATACCACCAAGGTGTTCTTTCACTTCACCATTTCGGAATTCGTACATTTTTTCTGTCAGGTCCGCTAAAAAATCTCTATCGTGAGAAACAATAATTGCAGTTCCTTCATAAGCCAGGATGGCCTTTTTCAAGACTTCTTTACTTCTAATATCCAAGTGATTTGTTGGCTCATCCAGCACAAGCAAATTGTAAGGCTGAAGCAAAAGTTTACATAATGCTAATCGCCCACGCTCCCCACCGCTCAAAACTCTTACCTTTTTATCTATATCTTCTCCTCCAAATAAGAAAGAGCCTAGCATCGCACGCACTTGTTTCCTTACATCACCTACTGCAAGTTCATCGATAGTTTCAAAAACCGTTTTATTAGGATCTAATCGCTCTGCCTGATCTTGTGCAAAATAACCCATCATCACATTATGCCCTAGCTGAACCGTCCCTTCAAAATCTACTTGTTGTGCAATCATTTTCATCATTGTACTCTTCCCTTCTCCATTTCTTCCAACCAATGCAATCTTTTCACCCTTTGCAAGAATAAAATTAGCGCCTTTGAAAATACGTTTATTGCCATATACTTTCCCTGCATCTTCAACAGTAACAACAATTTTACCCGAAAGTGCCGGAGGAGGAAAACGAAAAGCCATTGCAGAAGTATCGCCTTCATCTACCTCAACAATATCCATTCTATCTAACTTCTTTATCAAGGACTGTGCAAAAGCTGCTTTACTCGCCTTTGCACGATACTTATCAATTAATGCTTCCGTTTGATCAATTACTTTCTGTTGATTTTTTGCTGCATTTTCTTGCTGTTCTTTACGCTCCTGACGCAAAACTAAGTATCGGGAATAATTCGTTTTATAATCGTAGATCTTATTGTTTGAAATCTCAATTGTACGAGTCGTGACATTATCTAAAAATTGCCTGTCGTGGCTGATCAACATCACAGAACCGGCAAAAGTTTGCATTGTTTCTTCTAGCCATTGGATCGATTCAATATCCAAGTGATTAGTAGGCTCATCCAATAAAAGAATGTCGGGTTTTTGCAAAAGTATTTTTGCTAATTCGATACGCATACGCCACCCGCCACTAAATTCAGCTGTCTGACGGTGAAAATCTGTGCGCTCAAAACCTAAACCTTTCAATATTTTCTCGATCTCCTCTTCCCGATTACTTGCTCCGATAATGTCCATTCGGGTATTGATATCCGTCAACTCAGTGATCAAATTCATATACGCATCACTTTCGTAATCTGTACGGGTTTCTAATTCATGTGAAACAACATTTAAACGTGACTCCAACTTCTGGATCTCCTCAAATGCAGTTGCTGTTTCCTCAAAAACTGTACGTCCATGCTGATGGATCATGTCCTGTGGCAAATATCCTATACGGTAATCATTTGGTTTTGAAATTTCTCCTTTTGTCGGATTTTGAAGGCCTGATAAAAGTTTTAACATGGTAGATTTCCCTGCCCCATTTTTACCTGCGAGACCTATCCTGTCCTTTGGATTTACCAAAAAACTGACATTGTCGAACAAATCATACCCCCCAAAAGAAACTGTTACAGAATTTACTGAAATCATTATTTATTTTTTTAAGGGGGCGAAGATAAGCAATTTTGTCTTGTATTTACAGTAAAATAGGCAATAAATTGATAAGCGAATAGGGAGTAATCATCTTATTTGCTGATTCAATTTTTAATTTTTAGTTACCTTTAACAAATAAAATTAAAAACATGACATACAAACAAACTCCTCTCTACAGCATTGTTAATAATAAATGTCCGCATTGTCATGAAGGAAATTTTTTCATCGTAAACAATCCATATAATTATAAAAAATTTGACAAAATGAATGAGCATTGCCCCGTTTGTGAGGAGCGATTTGAAAGAGAGGTAGGCTTTTATTATGGAGCAATGTATGTAAGTTATGGTATTACAGTTTTTTTCGGAATTATCGTGTTTTCTATAATGTGCCTATTACTGAATATTGATACAATTACCTTTTTGGTTGTATTTTCTGCTCTACAGATTATACTGATGCCTATTTTTTATAGAACATCAAGACTAACATGGATAAATATTTTTGTAAAGTATAAAGACAAGAAATAGAATATTTTTCGAATTGGTTTTCCAGGAAGTCAATCTCCATCCGTTATCATTACTGAATTCACATTACTCTTTTCTGAGCATTATATTATTTATTCTGTAAAGAAATAGGTCTCTTTATTACTTACCTTTTATTCTGGTGATAAGGGACGCAAACGCTTCAGAAAATGAAACTTTAAATTTTGTCCTGCTTAATACTGCTGAATTATCAGAATCCTTATTGAGTTTAAAAGAAAAAACGAATGAAGAATCCGGCCCATCCCACCCACCAAGCTGTCCAAATCGAATATCATTAAAGAAAATCAGAGAATCATGCTTAGTTATTATATACTGACCCTTCGAAAATCGTTTTAATAATTTTATTGATTCATTATTATTAAAAGGCGCTAATAAGGAATCGTTTTTATTCACATGAAAAAAATCTATGTCTTTTGTTTTGTCGAAAACAGAATAATAACCAAACCAATAACCAGATTTATCCGCAGCATAACTCATCCACAAAAAGTTATTCAGTGGTGTAGGTGTTGTCACATAGTTTGTATAAGTAATATTGTTATTTAAGTAAGCCTTTTCTACAATGCCATCGATATACCATTTATTAAAAACAGTAAAAACCAAATACATTGTGCTAATCCACAGTCCAATCTTGTTCCACCGCAAGCGCTTCGGAGAACCATTTTTGGCAATCAGAGCAACTAACACACAAAATAAAAAGGGTAATGTATAAAAAGGATCAGCCACAAAAATAGTGTTCCACGCAACCCTATAACTGCTAAAAGGCTCAAACCATCCTGTTCCGTATGTCGTAAAAGAGTCTAAAAAAATATGAGTAAACAATCCTAAAAAGAACAACCATGTCCATTCTCTACTGCTCACTTCCGACTTCTTAAACCATACGCTGAATAACCATCCCAGCATGAATGACATTACAGCAACGAATAAAAAAGAATGTGTAACACCTCGATGGATCAACAATTGTTGGGCATTTGTAACACAAGGGGATGCAAAGACATCGAAATCTGGAATAGTATCCGCCAAAGCACCAAAAAGCATAGCTTTCCGGCCGATTTTTTTTCCTAAAACAGCTTCTCCGATTGCTGCACCAAGTACAATATGTGTTAAAGAATCCATAAATAATAATATCGAACAAATATACGATACATTGTTTTTCAATTGAATATTAATACCTTTATCTTGAAAATTTAAACCATGCAAAACAGTTCAAGGTACTTTCTTATTTCAGCAGTCATTTTGCTGGTCGCACTAATTGCATGGTATTTAAAAGCCATCGTACTATATTTATGCATTGCAATTGTTATTTCACTGATAGGACAACCTCTTGTAAGATTATATTCTTCCATCCAAATAAAAAAAATCAGATTACCGAGATCCATCGCTGCTCTTTTTGCATTGGCTACAATTTCATTCGCATTAATGATAATGGTATCCTTGTTTATCCCTTTATTGGTGGAAGAAGTAAGGATAATAAGTAAGATCAACCCAAATGATGTGGTTTCAACATTCAGAGAGCCATTGGCAAATTTAAATTATGACCTTCAAAAATTTCAGATTCAATATGGTAATGGAGAGTCTGTGGAAAAATATTTAGCCAACCAACTTTCATCCGTAATCGGTTTTCAGAAAGTTTCTTCCTACGCACAAGGAATGGTCAATTTCACAACCAATATTATTGGAGGAACCTTTGCAACATTATTTATGGCTTTCTTTTTTATGAAGGATGAACACCTTTTCTATGATACAGTTTTACTATTAACACCTCCAAAACACATAGAGGCAATCAAAGAAATAATGCAGGAAACAAAACGTTTACTTACAAAATATTTTGTCGGTATATTATTAGACATGCTCTTTGTAGCTACATTAACTTCTATCTCACTTTACTTTTTAGGAGTAAAAAACTGTTTGTTGATCGGTATGTTTGCAGGATTAATGAATGTAATTCCTTATATAGGGCCACTGATAGCCGCTTCTTTTGGAATCCTCATTGGAGTTACATCTAGTTTAGAATTAGAATTTTACACTCAACTATTACCACTTATATATAAAATTGCACTTATCTTTTTAATTGTACAGTTGATCGATGCTTTATTAGTTCAGCCATTAGTAATTTCAAATATCGTCAAGGCTCACCCGTTAGAAATATTTTTAGTGATTCTGATAGCTGGGACCTTAACTGGGATTGCTGGGATGATAGTCGCAGTTCCTATCTATACTATACTAAGGATAATTGCAAAAGAGTTCCTTAACAACTTTAAGATTGTTCAAAAACTCACTTCAAAACTTGAAGAGGAATAATAAATTTATTTTATGATCGAAAAAGCCTCACTTGAATTTCTTAAAAAGTTAAGTAAAAACAACAACAAAGAATGGTTTGATAAAAACCGTCCAACTTACGAACTTGCAAAAATAAATTTCAAAGAGTTTGTGAATGAGTTGATCATTTCTACAGCAAAATTCGATTCGGCAGTTAAACATCTGGAATCAAAAGGCTGTATTTTCAGAATAAACCGTGATGTCCGATTTTCAAAAAACAAATCTCCCTATAAAAATAATTTTGGTGCGAGTATTTCACCTGGTGGAAAGAAATCATTTGCTGCCGGGTATTACCTTCAGATCCAACCAGGGGCTTCCTTTATTGCTGGCGGAATGTGGCAACCTCCTACTCCGCAAATAAATGCAATACGTCAAGAAATTGATTACAATACTGCTGAATTCAAAAAAATAATCGGAGCAAAAGATTTCAAAAAATATTTTGGAAAGTTGTCGGATGAAGATAAATTAATTACTGCACCAAAAGGATTCGAAAAAACACACCCGGAAATTGAATTACTAAAATTCAAAAGCTACATAACTCTTCATAATTTAAAAGATGAAGATGTTTTATCGAAAACTTTTTTAAAACATTGCACCGATATAATGAAAGCAATGTATCCTTTGAATTTATTTTTAAGAAGGGCTTGTGATTAATAGTGCCAAAGATCGCTCTCATAATCGAATACCTCTTCTTTTATAGATTCCGATTCTAACAACGCGCCCAAGCCTCTTTTATATTCACTTATTGTTCGGTTATATACATTCGATTCCTTGTAAACATAACTCGTAAACATCCGTTTTACAAACAATTCGTCATAGTTCATACTTTCCGCATCATTGTGACGATTAAAAACAGCGGCTTTCGCTAAATAAGGTCGTGCCTCTGGAAAATATATCCAAAATAAAGGTTTCACACCTATGACATCTCCTGTTTCAGAAACTTTTTCGGCAAGCGGACAAATACCAATAATTCTAGCTTCCATCACTGAACGTTGTTTGTCAAAAAACCAATCTTCTTTTATCCAATATTGGCGAATATTCGCTGCTTTAATTTCTGTTTTAAGAGGAACATTAAAGAATTGGCCGGGATTATTAATATCTTCTATTTGATGCGTAGAATCCCAAGTGACCAGTAATTTATCCACTTCTGCTTTTGTCATGGGTGCTGTGAATTCATCATCAAAAATCGGGTTGGCAAAGGCTTGTAAGCTATCATTCAAAATGGCGCATTTAAACACGTCAAATAAACTCATCAAACATACCGACGGCTCTTCCGGATAATAAATCGGCAAATTTAATTTCTCACGAAGATCGATAACACGCCAAACACGTTTGCTCCACATTACATCTGCTTCACGGACAAAAACAGTTCTCATCGGAAAAGGTCTGTTAATACGATTGCTAGCACAAGGATCAAAAGGGGGATCTTTAACTGTTGATTTCGGTCTGCATTGTGAATTCGAAAAATTGGCCAGAGAATTGAATATTAGTAAGAAAATGAATCGGAAAAGGAATTGAGAAAAAGGCTTTTTCTCAATTCGAACATTCATTGAATGTGTCATTGCTACCTCCTTTTCTCTATTATAACGGAAAAGGATTTTAGTTTATTGTAAAAAAAATCCTGCCTCGAATGAACGAGACAGGATATAATAATTTTCTTAAAAATTTTCTGCTAAAAGTGGAACAAATCGTGCTCCCAAATAAAAATATCATTCTTAACGCGATCTGCTTCTAATAAAGCATCTAAGCCGGTTTTGTATTCCACAATAGCCCTGTTATATACGTTAGTTTCTTTACGAACATAACTTGAGAACATGCGTTTCCAAAAAATATCTTCAAGCGTTCTTCGTTCAGCATCATTATGTCTCATGTATACTTCCTGATTTGCAAATACAGGACGAGCTTCCGGAAAATAGATCCAAAATAAAGGAGTAACACCAATGATATCACCGGCCTCACTTTTCTTTACAGTTAAAGGACAAATTCCAATAATACGTACATCTAAAACTGAACGTTGCTTATCAAAAAACCAATCTTCTTTAACCCAATATTGTTGGATCTCAAAAGATTCGATCGCATCCTTTGTAGGAGCAGAAGTCATCACACCAGTAACAGCATCCTCTGATTGCAAAGTATCCCATTTAAAAATAAGAGCCTCTACTTCGCTTTTGGTCATGTCCATACGGAATTCATCATCAAAAGCAGGATTAGCAAATAAAGTAATATTTCCATTCAATAATGCACCATCAAGTATCACCTGATATAAACTTTTTCTATCAAGAATGGGCTCATCAGGATAATACAAAGGAAAGTTCATTTTTTCGCGCAAGTCGATTACGCGCCAAACACGCTTGCTCCACATTACATCCGCTTCGCGAAGTGTAGGATATGGAATAGCTCTGCGAGTACGTGTGTTCTCTTTTATATACACACCATCTGGATATTTAGGTGCTTTCAGAACATCTTGCGAATAGTTGTCTTTTGCTATCATAACAACAAAAAACAAAACTAAAAGAATTTTTACTTTTTTCATGACCATACGGCTTTTGATTCAATTATTTCACTTTAATCACGCAACCAGGGATAGAACGAACCCCGTCAGGAGCCTGCACTTTAACCTGTTCAATAATAATTTTTGTTCCTGATTTTGCTTTCTGGAGCATATCTGACATTGAGCCTGTTTTGGAAGGACCCTGAGCAGCCTGATCAACGAAAACACCATTAATATTCATTGAAAGCACCCATGATATTACCGGGAATTTCAAGTCAAATACGAAATCTTCCAATTTTGGAATTACCCCACCGGCAGCCAATAGCTCACCTTTTGAAGCCTTTCCATCACCAACAATACCGGCAAAAGAAGACAAAGGGCTAGGAACTCTCTTCACACGAAAAACCATTGCAGGACCTGCAGATTTATTTCCATCTTTCGTTTTCTTTGAAACATTTACGTTTATCATTCCTTTTGCGTCACCAGACTTCACGTTAACAATATAGTGTCCACTACCTTTATTAATGATAGAACCGTTTCCTCCGCTCATTGTTGCCTGAACATCCATTGGGGCAACGCCTGCAACAGAAATATCTACAGGGTTTTCAACACCGATGTAAAACACGTTCATCTTTGTTGGAGAAACAGCCATAGAAGGTTTTGCTACAGTGTATTTACCATGAAACGGATAAGGCTTAACTGAGCCATCCGGAGCTTTTACATTGATCAAACCGCTATATTCCTGGTCACCTTCTGAACTAGTACGAACCAAATATTTCCCTACACCCGCTGAAACCGGAACAGGAACACCCGTTCCAACAAGCTTAGCAACCTTAGCTGTAGTATCTACACTGCCAATTACTATTTCCGGATTTTGAGTAGAACTATGAGCAGACACAAAAATATCTGCAGTATAATCTTCACCTGCTGTAATATAATTTGCGTTAGCAACCACTTTTGCTTCTACTGCATCAAAAGAAAAATCTTCTGCAGTAATTGCTTTTAATAGTAATCCAACCATATCACTTTCAGCATTCTTAATATCATTTTTGATACCGGCAAAAATACACATTGTGGCAGCCATTGTGGTATGATCAAAATTATGAAACTCCCAATGAACCGTTTTCCCTTCTTCATCTCTCACATCATCTGTAACTAGCCCAAGCTTAAGACTCGCCTTTTCTTTTGCAGGAACAAGATCCAGCATTTGTTTTCTAAATGCAATTAATGCATTTTTCAAAGGAACGATTTTAGCATCCGCACCCGGTTCTTCAGGTGTAGCACCTAACAAAACGTGAGTAGGAATATCATAATTATCCTTGCTGTCTAATTGTGCTAATTTAAACGTATCAGCAACTGATTTATCCGGAAGTTTTTGCACGTCCATATACAGTTCTGATTTAATATCATCCACCATTTTACAAAGCTCTGCTGCTTTTTTCTTAACCTCCATTGCTTTTTTATACCATGGTTCGGTTTTGACTTTATTATCAGCCATTGCTTTTTCAAACTTGGAATATAACACTCCATTTTTTCCATCGAAGTTAGCGTTGGTTTTATTTAAACCATCTTCAACGATAACAAAGGCATTCAGAATCTCTTTTGATACGTTCAATGCCAACAGTGCTGTTAACACCAAGTACATCATACCAATCATCTTCTGCCTTGGGGTTTCTTTGCCTCCTGACATATTCTATATTATTTTTGTATAGATTAATATTAATTAAATGAGTCAATAATGGAGATCATCTCCATTATTGAAACAAAAGCTCTTTCGAACTATTATTTTCTCATAGCGGTAAGCATGTTACCGTAAATAGTGTTCAATGATTCTAAGTTAGAAGATAAACTAGCGATTTGCTCTTTATACTTCTTAGTATCATCAACAGAATCATTAAGATTTTGCACTAATTCTTCTAATCCGCTATAGAATTTTGAAGTAGCTTTTAAATGATCATTAGAACCCTGCAATTGCAATTCATAAGATGCATTTAATGCGGATAAATTTTTAGAAACTTTTACAATTTGTTCCCCTAAGTTTGTGCTATCTTCTCCACTAACAGAAAGTCCTGTTAAGGTTTCAGCTGCTTTTGAATAAGCACCTGATAAAGTATCTACATTTTTTGCAGCAGATTTAACACTTGTTACATACTCGTTAGTTGCAACTGAAGCATCAGTAATATTATTTAATTTTCCAGCCTGATCACTTAAGCTACGCAATCCTTCACCTAAACTAGCCATTAATTCCGGCCCAATCTTAGCGTCTTCAAGCATAGTATCTAATTGTTCAGTCAAAGAACCTTTGTCTTCTTCAATTTGTTTATTTTCACCTTCACCGTCATGCATTCCCGCCAACTCAGGATATACTAGACTCCAATCTATTTCTTCGTGTATCGGTTCAAATGCCGAGAAAAAGAAGATCACCGCCTCTGTTGATAATCCAACAACAAGCATTGGACCTGCACCCGGCCAGTGCATAATTTTAAACATCGCACCAATAATTACAATTGCCGCACCAAATCCATACAATTTGGCCATGAAACTTTTCCATTTTTTACCACCCATGATTTTTTAATTTAAAAGTTAATAATTATTATTTAGTTTAGAGAATACAAATTAAAATCCATCACCCGGGGCGTCTCCCCTATTACGACCAAGGTAAGTTTGAACACAACGGAATCCAACGTAACATTTCGCTGTATCTTGATACTCATAAGTTCTGGTACTTGTTTGTAAGTAATAACCTACATCCTTCCAAGAACCTCCTCTGATAACTTTGCGCTTTAATACTGTCGCTTCATTATCTTGAGCTTCATAAACATAATCAGGATTTAAATCGTGAGAAAAATCGTAAGCTGATTCATCAAATGCGTTACTTGTCCATTCAGCAGCATTTCCTGCCATACAATACAAACCATAATCATTTGGATTATAAGATGCAATCTTAACTGTATGGAAACCGCCGTCATCAATATAACTACCACGCATTGGTTTAAAATTCCCTAAGAAACATCCCAGAGCATTTCTGATATATGGACCACCCCAAGGATATGGACTTAAAGCATTTCCACCTCTTGCAGCATATTCCCATTCAGATTCTGTAGGCAAACGGAAATCATTTACATAAGTCTGGCCATTACCCAATAACCAGTTATTGAATAACTGTGTTCTCCAGATACAGAATGAACGAGCTTGTTTCCAACTAACGCCAACAACAGGATAATCATCATAAGCTGGATGCCAGAAATACATATTAGTCATTGGCTCATTAAATGAATAAGTAAAATCATGAACCCAAGCCAATGTATCAGGATAAACGTTAATAATATCCTTTACAATAAATACACTTCTATCCTTATCCTTCTGTTCACGCACACTGTAGTTCCCACTTCCGTCAGACACACCATCTTTAACATCATAATGACCTAAAGTTTTGTTATCTCCAACACTAGTATTTTGATAACCGTTAATGAAATCACGACCTTTATCATCTGCCGTTTTAGAAGGCTTGAAACGGTTTGACTTTTGAGCAGCCAAACGTAGGTTGATCCAATAATATTCAAAGTTCAATTTTCTTGAGTCAAATTCTCTACGTTTATAGTAACGCTCTTCAACAGGCAAATACATAAATTCAAGAACCTCTCTCACATCCGTTTCATCATAACCGATATTCTCCTCAAAATTCACTAAAGGAGGATCGATTGGTTGCTCGTAGTCATCTGTTTCAATTCCATGTTCAGCTCTACCATCTTCAAATAATGCACGATGTGCAATTGAGTCTCTTACCCAATATACAAACTGTCTGTATTCATTATTAGAGATCTCTGTTTGGTCAATGTAAAATGCCTGAACAGAAACAGTTTTTGATTTTGTAGTGTGTGAATAAGGAGTATCCTCATCACTAGGCCCCATATTGTAACTTCCCATAGGAATATACAACATACCGAACGGATCAATATCGAACCATTCTTCTCTAGGGTGAACACCAACAAGTTCTCCAGTACTTTTAGTACAACTAGTTATACTAAAGAGAGCAACTACAGAACATAACAAGAGCAACTTTTTCATATTTGTTGTTTTTATATTAAACCCCTTTTTGAAGAAAATCATCACACAAAAAGTATGATGACTCCGAAAGCAAATAGAGTAGCTTAAACGATACTAAAAGATTTTGGTTACAAAAAAAATGATATTATTATAAAAATCTTACATTCATGTGTCCAGTCTTGTGAACAGGAGGGATAAATTTATGACAGTATCCTAACATCAATTCATGAGAACCACTACTGTGGCTCTTAATTGCTGAAAGTGTTACATCATAAGCATAACCCAATTTAAAACCTTTCCACTCCATACCTACCATTACTGGGATTGCATCCGTTAAACGGTAAGAAACGCCAATAAACACCATCTGATGCCATCTAGCCAATAAATTGATATCTAATTGAGTAGAAGAAGCATCCGACTTTGTTAATATCGATGGGGTAATATCATATTCTGTCCCTAAATTAAATTTATAGCCTGCCATAACATAATAGTGACGAGCCATTTCGTATGTAAAATCATAAGAAATATTATTTGCTGGAACAGTTGGTGCTGTGCCGTTTTTCTTAGATAATTTTTGAGCCGGGCCAGCCAAGTGTAAAGAAGACAACCCAACATACAAATTACTATTTGTATAATATAAACCAAAACCAATATCATACGTTGTAGCAGAAGTACCACTCCAAGGAATAGCATTATCTGTTCCTCCACCACCATCTCTTGATGTTCCATCAGGAGCAATAAAGTTACCCGACATTGATTTGCTAATCATACCTCCATCTAATCCAATTCCCAATGTACCTGTTGGTCCTAATGGTAAATGAAAAGAATAAGCCAACTTTGCTTTTAATGTTTTATCAAAACCTAACTGATCCTGATCTATTGTAAGACCTACACCACCATGAGCTACAGTACCAAAATCAACACTTAAAAGTCCAGTTTTTGGAGCTCCGGGGAATTTATCCCATTGATCACGATACAGAATTGTTGCACATAACGATTTATTTGTTCCTGCATAACCAGGATTCACAGCCAAACGGTTAAACATATTCATACTGAATTGAGCATCTTGCTGAGCAAAAGTTACTAATCCGGTAATGGAAAATGCAATCAGAGTAAGGTTTTTTTTCATTTTTTACTTGTTAAAAGTTAACAGTTTTTTGTCTCTTTTTACTAAAGTTAGGACGCTAAATTAAGTATAAGTTTAATAAAAACAAATTTTTAAACAATTTATTGTTCATTTATCCTAAAACGGCTTTTTGTAGTCTAACCTAATTTTTGATATGTTTGCCACCAACTATCAGGCATTTCATCGCTACAGGCGGTTTCATAATCGCTATAGGAACACGGAACCATGTGATGGCGCTCAAATTTTATCTGATGATTCACCGGATAAGGTACATCCATCCACCAGCGATCGCTTTTATTGCTCTTATAGAACACGATCTCATGCTCATGATCCTTAATGGAAACGCGATATTTGGTATATTCCGACTTATCCACGATCGGGTAATCATGCTTCCGGTTGTAAAACCCATCGATAAAGTACCAGATCATTTGTGCTACCAGGTGAGCTGTTTGCTTATTGGTATCAAAAGCAGGATTTATCTCATAAAATCCGATCGAAGTTAATTTATCACTAAAACCGGCATAACGTGAAATCTGACATGCTTCTTCACCATAAAAACCATTTGGTGATGCGTTGCCATTTCCGGGAGCATCACTTTGACGGATTGACGAAACATCAAAACTTACGACATCTGCATTTCTTACGATCGGTTCTACATCTTCCATATTTTTGCGAACCTTCCCCAAGCGATGTGCATCAAAAAATAATTTACTCATCAATTCGATTGAATTCTGATCTACAAAATAAGATTGATATCCGATGTTACTGAAATTAAAAAGAATATTTGGTTTATGCAATATGATCTTGCTCAAATAACTTTGAGAATCCAACATCGTATCTCCTTCACCAATATCGAATGAAGAATCTATTGCAACGATATTGATGGTTTGTTCCATTTTCTGATAGGCCAGATAATTACAATATGTAAGATCCTGCGAGCCACCGATAATGATTGGAACGATATTTTTTTTGAGCAATTGGGCCAATACATCTGAAACAGCAAAGTAACTGTCGTCAATGGTATTTCCCTTTTTGATATTACCAAGATCAACAATTTTTGTTGAATAATTCCCTTGAAATAATTTGTAAAGATTTTCCCGAACATAATCTGCTGCAAGTCCGCAACCTTCGTTATTTATGGCTTTCCGATCCTCTTCAACACCTATAATCGCTAAATGAACATTTTCTAAACTTGGAAAATCATCCCCTTTCAGATAGGCGTTAATTACTTTTCCATAAGTAGTAGCGGAGTATTTATTCGCTCCGTTAAAGTGGCTTGTATCTACCGGTGTGAAGAATTCTTGCATAGTGCAATTATTGGATAATTATTCAGCTAATACGTTTTACAACCTTTATATCAATGACGATAAAAAACAAATTGGTTGCTTTATCATCAACAAATAAAAGCTTTTAATCTATAACACTATGTTTCAAAAAAGATACAGAAACGTTTTTGTTATTTTACTTTAGCAACTTTTTTAGCCGCTACTTTTTTTAATGCAACCTTTTTAACAGCCTTTTTAGGTGCCGACTTCTTTACAGCGGCTACTGCAGTTTTGGCCGCCACTTTCTTTTTAGGAGAAGCTTTTTTTGCTGCTGCTGCTTTAAATGGTTTTTTCTCTACTTGTTTTTTCTTGAAACGATTTCCTTTGCTTGCATTCTTAGGGTCAGCAGCAATATCCAAACATTCCTGCAATGTTAATGAAGCAGCATCAGTACCTTTTGGCAATTTAAAATTATTTTTATCGATCACCAAATACGGGCCCCAACGGCCATTCAGCAATTGAACGTCCGGTCTTTCAGGAAATGTTTTTATGTATTTATCAATTTCAGCCTGACGTTTTGCAAGGATCAATTCCACGCAACGGTCAGCAGAAACAGTCATCGGGTCATCTTCTTTTTTCAAAGAAATAAATAAACTATTATGACGAACATATGGACCAAAGCGGCCCACAGCGACAACCATTTCCTTATCTTCGAACATTCCAACCACTCGTGGAAGTTTAAAAAGATCTAAAGCTTCCTGAAATGTGATCGTATCTAAACGTTGATCTTTTCGCAAACTGGAAAATTTCGGCTTATTATTTTCATCATTCCCTTCTCCAAGCTGAGCCATCGGACCAAAGCGGCCGATACGTACATAAAGATTTTTTCCGGAAACTGGATCAACACCAAGCAGCCGTTCTCCGGAAGCGCGCTCCGAATTTTCTGACGTATCAACCACATTAAGGTGAAACGGTTTGTAAAAATCGGCCAACATCTTTGTCCATTGGATTTTTCCTTCAGCAATCTCATCGAACTCTTCTTCCACTTTTGCAGTAAAATTATAATCCATGATCTGCGGAAACTGAACAAATAAGAAATCAGTTACAACCATTCCAATATCCGTAGGAAATAATTTTGATTTTTCGGCTCCGGTACCTTCAGATCTCACCTCATCGGCGATCTTGCCATCTTTTAAGATCAGCACATTAAAATTACGTTGAATTCCTTCTCTTTCTTCCTTGACAACGTATTCACGTTTTTGAATTGTCGAAATTGTAGGAGCATACGTTGAAGGACGACCAATACCCAACTCTTCTAATTTCTTTACTAAACTAGCTTCCGTATATCTTGCAGGATGATGTGTAAATCGTTCCATTGCAATAATTTCGTTCGCCTTTAATATTTCTCCAACCTTCATAGGAGGAAGCATTCCGGATTGATTTTCATCTTCTTCATCATCGGTTCCTTCTAAATAAATTTTAAGGAAACCATCGAATTTCAATACTTCACCTTGAACAACAAATTTTTCGGTAGTTCCTGAAGCCGTGATAATAACAGTTGTTTTTTCTAATTCGGCGTCACTCATCTGAGAAGAAATGGTACGTTTCCAAATCAGGTCGTACAAACGTTTTTCAGAAGAATCACCATCCACAGTTTGATTTTGGATATAGGTTGGTCGAATTGCTTCGTGGGCTTCTTGTGCACCTTTTGATTTCGTTTTATATTGACGGATGTTCAGATATTTGTCACCATAATTTCCTGTGATCGCTTCTTTCGCCTGATTGATAGCCGTATCAGAAAGGTTCACAGAATCGGTTCTCATATAAGTGATCTTTCCACTTTCGTATAATTTCTGAGCAACAACCATTGTCTGAGAAACAGAAAAGCCCAGTTTACGACTTGCTTCTTGTTGTAAAGTAGAAGTTGTAAAAGGTGCAGATGGAGACTTTTTTGTTGGTTTTGTTTCAACGCTATCAACTGTATAATCAGCCATTTCACATTTTTTCAAAAATGTGCGAGCTTCCTCTAAAGATTTAAATTTTGTAGAAAGTTCTGCCTTCACATTCGAATTTCCTGCAATAAAATTTGCTGTTACCTTGTAGGAAGATGTGCTTTTAAAAGCAACGATCTCACGTTCACGTTCAACAATCAAACGCACGGTAACAGATTGAACGCGCCCTGCTGACAAGGATGGACGGATTTTTTTCCATAACACAGGAGATAATTCAAAACCAACCAGTCGGTCTAAAATTCTTCGTGCTTGCTGTGCATCCACTAAATGCTTGTCGATGGTACGCGGATTCGCAATCGCATTTTGAATAGCAGGCTTGGTAATTTCGTGAAAAACAATGCGTTTTGTAGTTTTATCGTTTAAGTTCAATGCTTCAAACAAGTGCCAGGAAATAGCTTCCCCTTCACGGTCCTCATCCGTTGCTAGCCAAACCACTTCAGCTTTCTTTGCTAAGGCCTTTAACTCATTGACCACTTTTGTTTTATCGGGTGATACTTCATAATTAGGAGTGAATTTATTTTCAATATCTACACCCAATCCTTTTTTAGCAAGATCACGGACGTGACCAAAACTCGACCTAACTGTAAAACCTTCTCCTAAAAATCCTTCTATTGTCTTTGCCTTTGCAGGGGACTCCACGATCACTAAATTTTTGCTCATACGCTAGCTAATTTGGGTTAGGTTTTAATAAAATTGAATATTGCCTGAGATGCCATTTTCTCAAAATTCGTTGCAAAGAAAACAAATCAAAAAGGAATTTTGCAAATTAAATTTGCTTTTGTCAAAACATATATATATAAATATATATATATAAATTTTTAATTTTTTTTGAAAATAAATCGAAATGCGCCATTTTGTCACCCATTTATTTTAATTATCTTTGCAATCCATTAAAAATAAAATGAGCGAGAATAAAGAAATTGATGAAAGTAAACAAGGTGAAGCCTTGATGATCGAAACACCTCTTCAGCCCAATGGCAAAAAACTGTTTTTGGAGAGTTATGGCTGTGCGATGAATTTTTCGGATAGTGAAATTGTAGCCTCCATATTAAAAGACAAAGGATTTTCCACTACAAATGATTTTTTTGAAGCAGATGTAATATTTGTCAATACCTGTGCTATTCGGGAGGGAGCAGAACAGCGAGTGAGAAAACGTTTGACCGAATATAAAAAAGCAAAAAAGAACAACCCCGATCTTATCGTTGGGGTGTTGGGCTGTATGGCAGAACGATTGAAATCACAATTTCTGGAAGAAGAAAAACTTGTAGACATCGTTGTTGGACCGGATGCCTACCGAAGCTTACCTGAACTTATAGAAATTGCAGAAACGGGACAAAAAGCGGTGAACGTACTTTTATCAAAAGAAGAGACCTATGCTGATATTGCTCCTGTTCGGTTGGGATCTAACGGGGTTACTGCATTTATCAGTATTACACGGGGATGTGATAATATGTGTGCATTTTGTGTGGTTCCTTTTACCAGAGGAAGAGAACGGAGCCGGGATCCTGAAACTGTCGTTAAAGAAGCACAAGAATTATTCGCACAAGGATACAGAGAAGTGACCCTACTCGGACAAAATGTTGATTCGTATTTGTGGACAGGGGGAGGCTTAAAGAAAGAAGATATTTCCGAAGAAGAATTAAAAAGTGCTACGACATTTCCTCAATTACTTGAAAAAGTAGCATTGGTAAATCCGGATCTGCGTGTACGATTCAGTACTTCACATCCAAAAGATATGAATGATGAAGTATTGTATATGATCGCCAAATATGAAAATATTTGCAGTTATGTTCATTTGCCGGTACAATCGGGTAACTCACGGATCTTAGAAATGATGAACCGCGGATATACCCGTGAATGGTATTTGAGCAGGATTGCTGCCATACGCAGAATAATTCCGGATTGTGGAATATCCATGGATATCATCAGTGGATTTTGTTCCGAAACAGAAGAAGAACATAAAGACACAATATCATTGATGGAGGAAGTGAAGTATGATTTTGGGTACATGTTTGCTTACAGTGAAAGACCCAAAACTTTAGCGGAACGAAAATATCCGGATGATGTACCGGCAGATGTAAAAAGCAGAAGGTTGGCTGAAATAGTTGAATTACAGCTGAAGCATTCTGCTGAACGGACAAAACAAGGTGTTGGAAAGGTACACAGAGTTTTGGTGGAAGGAACATCAAAAAAATCAAAGGAAGAATTATTCGGAAGAAATTCGCAAAGCACTGTTGTTGTTTTCCCAAAAGAAAATTTCAAGAAAGGCGATTATGTGAATGTATTTGTGGATAAGTGCACAGGAGGAACATTAATTGGAAAAGCGGTCTAGAGGCAAGTGGTTAGAATCAGGAGCCAAGATAGATTCCTTTTATAAGGTTGAAACAACTCCTAAATTAATTAACAAGCAAAATTAGAAATATAGTGAAATAAGGTCAAAATTTAATCTTAGTTCTTGACTTTAAAATTTTACATCAAATTATGGCGCATAATTTCAAACAGCTTTTGATCTGGCAAAAATCCATGGATTTGGCAGATTTGACATTCTTGTATTGTAAAGATTTGCCAAAAGAAGAAAGATATAATTTGATTGACCAAATGAACAGGTGCTCCTGCTCTATTCCTTCTAATATAGCTGAAGGTTCAGGAAAAAGGACAAAGTTGCAATTTGCAGAATACCTTTCCATTTCGCTTTGTTCTTCGTATGAATTGGAAACTCAGTTACTGATAAGTGAGCGAAGAAAATATGGGAAGCAAGAATTATTAAATCGAACATTAAATTTAGTTACAGAAATACAAAAAATGATTTTTTCATTTAGAGAAAAGGTTGCTTCGGAAAAGGCTATTTTGTCTTAATTCTTGGCTCTTTACTCTTTATTCTATTAAAAAAAATGACAATTCAAGATCTAAAGAACCGATTCGGAATCATTGGTAGCTCGCCCTCATTGGATAGAGCAATTGATATTGCGAAACAAGTAGCGCCAACCGATCTAACGGTACTAATCACAGGAGAAAGCGGAACAGGAAAAGAAGTTTTTCCACAGATCATTCATGCCTTAAGTGCGCGTAAACACGGACAATATATTGCAGTTAATTGTGGGGCAATTCCGGAAGGAACAATTGATTCAGAATTATTCGGACATGAAAAAGGTTCATTTACAGGCGCGCATGAAGCACGCAAAGGGTATTTTGAAGTGGCAAATGGAGGGACAATATTTTTAGATGAGGTTGCAGAAATGCCGATTGCAACTCAATCACGTTTATTACGTGTTTTAGAAAGTGGAGAATTTATTAAAGTAGGGTCTTCAAAAGTATTGAAAACAGATGTACGTGTAGTTGCCGCCACCAATGTAAACATCCAACAGGCGATTGAAAAAGGCAAATTCAGAGAAGATCTGTTTTACAGATTAAACACTGTTCCCATTGTCGTAGCGCCATTGCGTGAGCGCAAACAAGACATACATTTATTATTCAGAAAATTTGCATCTGATTTTTCTGCAAAATACAGGATGCCGACAATCAAATTAGATATGGCAGCAGAACAGATCTTATCAAATTATTATTGGCAAGGAAATATCCGACAATTAAAAAATATTACTGAACAAATTTCTGTGATTGAAAAAAATCGCGACATATCATCAGATACGATGATCAAATATTTACCGATTCATCAATCTGCTCAGTTACCCGTATTAGCAAGTACTTCAACTGCCGGCAACGACTTCAGTGAAAGGGATATTTTATATAAAGTATTGTTTGACATGAAGACTGAGATGATGGATCTGAAAAAAATAGTTGTTGATCTGATCGAGAATGACAATCAACTGAATCAGGATTTCCCTCCGGAGAATGCTCAAATAATCAAGAAATTATTTCAGGATGTAGGCTCACAGGAAACTCCAATTCAATTGGGGTATAACACTTCAACTCCGGTAAATACACAGAATCAAATGCCGGTGGAAGTTGTTGAAGAATCATTATCCTTGCAGGAAATTGAGGAAGACATGATCAAGAAAGCGCTAACAAAACACAAAGGCAAACGCAAAAATGCTGCTAAGGAATTAGGAATTTCTGAGCGGACGCTTTACCGAAAGATCAATGAATACAGTATAAAATAGATTCCAGATATTAGATGTTAGCTATTAAAAAAAAACAGATGCAAATCATAAGCACTAGACTCATTTTGATTCTTACGTCTTGTGTCTTGGTTCTATTCTCAAGTTGCAAAATGCATTATTCCTTCACAGGCGGCAGCGTTCCACCTGAAGCAAAAACAGTATCCGTACAATATTTTCAGAACAATGCTTCATTGGCTCCTCCAACATTAAGTCAAACTTTTACTGAAGCGTTACGTGATAAATTAAGTTCACAAACAAGATTATCACTGATCAATAAAGGTGGAGACCTGAGTTTTGAAGGAAGTGTTACCGGCTACTCAACCGGCCCGATAGCCATACAAAGTACAGACCAGGCGGCATTAAACAGGTTAACGATCACAGTAGATGTTAAATATACTTGTATGTTTGATGAAAAGAAAAATTTCGAGCAATCATTCACACGTTATGCAGATTATACAAGTGATCAAAACTTAACTTCCATTGAAGATCAATTAACAAGAGAAATTAATGAGCAATTGGTTCAGGATATTTTAAACAGGGCATTGAATAATTGGTAGGCTTCTGACATGAATTCTAATAAAATTTGAGACCATTTAATGAATAAAGCGCAATTCATATCATACGTTGAAACTCCCGAAAAAATGTCGGAGAGAGATAGTATTTTGCTCAGCGAATTGATAAAGAATTTCCCCTATTTTCAAACTGCGCATTTGTTGTATTCAAAGAGTTTGCATAATATCAACAGTATTCATTATAACAATCAATTACGGGTTACCGCTGCCTATGCAACCGACAGAAGGGTATTACACAGTTTGATCACAAAACAAACAGAAGTTGAATTAATAAATATTCCAAAACCGATTGAAAAATCGGAAGAAAAACAGATCGAGCAAGCGATTCATAATTTGGTAAATGAAGAGATCGCCGAACAAAAAATTAAACCGCTTGTAGAAGAAATAATTAGACCTGAAATAAAGGAAGAAACCTCGGCTGAAATCATTCCGATCGAAACAATAGAAATTAACCCTATTGAAATTTCTGATTTAATTGTGGAAGAAGTGATAATTGAAAACATTGATGTTTTTGAAAACGCAGAAGAAAAAAACAACACTCAAATAATTGACAACACGGAAGCAACATTGGAAAAAGAATATTTTTCAGAGATCATAGACGCAAGTGTCGAATTAGGAATCTCAGAACTTCCAATTATTGCCAAAAATGAAGAAATACAGGAAACCGTAGCATCTAATTTTGTGTTGAATATTCCGGAGCCAACTGCTAATGTGAAAGAAGATGCTGAGGATAAAGTAAATAGTGGATCTTTTTCATTTACTGATTGGTTAAAACAAGTGAATTCGGAAGAAAAGGCTGTTGATGCTGAAGCACCCATAAAAGAATCGGAAGAGACTGAAAAACAGCTAAGTGCATTCGAATTAATAGACAAATTCATACGTGATGAACCGAAACTTACGAGACAAAAAACCGAATTTTTCAGTCCGGTGAATATGGCTAAGCAAAGTGTAGCGGAAGATATCACATTTGTCAGTGAAACGTTGGCTAAAATTTACGTTTTGCAAGGGAATTACACAAAAGCAATTCAGGCTTATGAAAATTTACGCTTGAAATATCCAGAAAAAAGACTTTACTTTGCATCCCAAATAAAAAATTTAAGAAAATTAATAAATCAACAAAAGCAGTAATTTACAATGGCAACAATTATTTCAGTATTAATTATATTAGTGTGTGCACTCTTGATCCTTGTAGTTTTGATACAAAATTCTAAAGGTGGCGGATTAGCATCATCGTTCTCTTCATCAAATCAGGTAATGGGAGTTCGCAAAACTGCCGATTTTTTGGAAAAAGCAACATGGACGCTTGCAGCATCCTTATTAGTTTTGTGTGTGCTATCCACATCGTTTAATAAAACTGGTGACGTGGTATCAGGTGGTACTTCGAAAGAATCTGTAACCCGTCAAAAAGGAGCAGAAGATACCAGCCCAAAATCAAATTCAAATAATACAGCACCACTTACACCAGGTGCACCCGTAAATCCAGCTCCGGGTAAATAATTTCTAAAGAACAGATATAAAAAATGTCAGAAAGTCATTCACGTTTCTGACATTTTTTTTTATGTGGCCCTTATACTGCAATATTGTCTGAAATTCAACCGGAATAATAAATGGTATAATTTCTGACAAAGCAAAGACGCAAAATAAAATTTGAAAAACTTAAGTTAAACTAATAATAATTAAATTAAAATGGCAAAGACAAGTTCAAAAATAAACATCAAGCCAGTTGCAGGAACTCAAAACAGAGTGGTTGTTGAAGCTGCTGCTGCAGAAGAAAAAACAGCGAGTGGGATCATCATTCCTGATACTGCAAAAGAAAAACCTCAAAGAGGTAAAGTAATTGCTGTAAGTGAAAAAGATGACAAAGGCAATAAACCTGAGGTGAAAGTCGGAGACACTGTTCTTTACGGAAAATACGCTGGGACAGAAGTTTTGTTAGAAGGCAAAGATTATCTGATAATGAGAGAGAGTGATATTTTTGCAATCGTCTGATTTGAAAATTTGGAAATGTGGCAATTCAAAAATGCCCATTGTACAAAAAACAAATCAAAAAAATAAAATCCAAACAAAATTTTCAAATTAACTAATTAACTAATTTTCAAATTATAAAAAAATGGCAAAAGATATTTTTTTCAATATAGACGCACGCGACAAACTAAAAAGAGGTGTTGACGCTTTAGCGAATGCAGTAAAAGTAACATTAGGTCCGAAAGGAAGAAATGTGATCATAGATAAGAAATTTGGTGCACCAAGCATCACAAAAGACGGTGTGACCGTTGCGAAAGAGATCGAATTGAAAGATCCTGTTGAAAATATGGGAGCTCAAATGTTAAAAGAAGTTGCTTCAAAAACTGCTGATGCTGCCGGAGACGGAACAACAACAGCTACAGTTCTTGCTCAAGCAATTGTAACTGCAGGCTTGAAAAATGTTGCTGCAGGTGCAAATCCAATGGATCTAAAACGCGGGATTGATAAAGCTGTAGCTGCAGTAGTTGAAAATCTAAATAAGCAATCACAAAAAGTTGGTGATGACAACAAAAAAATTGAGCAGGTTGCTACTATTTCTGCAAACAATGACAATGCAATTGGAAAATTAATTGCAGAAGCAATGAAGCGTGTGAAGAAAGAAGGCGTAATTACTGTAGAAGAAGCAAAAGGAACAGAAACGACTGTTGAAGTAGTTGAAGGTATGCAATTTGACAGAGGTTATATCTCTGCATATTTTGTTACAGATGTTGATAAAATGGAAACAGTTTTAGAGACACCGCTTATCCTGATTACAGATAAGAAAATTTCAAATATGAAAGAATTGCTTCCTGTGCTTGAAAAGGCCGTGCAAACGGGAAAACCAATTTTAATTATTGCAGAAGATGTAGATAGCGAAGCATTATCGACTTTAGTAGTTAATAAGATCCGCGGATCATTAAAAATTGCAGCAGTAAAAGCTCCAGGATTTGGTGACAGAAGAAAAGCAATGTTAGAAGATATCGCAATTTTAACCGGAGGAACTTTAATTTCTGAAGAAAGAGGTTATAAATTAGAAAATGCTGACCTATCATTTTTAGGAAGTGCTGAAAAAATTACAATTGATAAAGACAACACAACAATTGTTGGTGGAAAAGGTAAAAAAGCGGATATCGCTTCACGTGTAAATCAAATAAAAGCACAAATAGAAACTACTACATCTGATTATGACAGAGAAAAATTGCAGGAACGTTTGGCTAAATTAGCCGGTGGTGTTGCAGTTTTATATGTTGGTGCAGCAACTGAAGTAGAAATGAAAGAAAAGAAAGACCGCGTGGAAGATGCATTAGCAGCAACACGTGCAGCTGTTGAAGAAGGAATTGTACCGGGAGGTGGCGTTGCATACATCCGTGCAATTGATGGATTAGAAAAACTAAAAGGTTCTAATGAAGATGAAACAACCGGGATCTCAATTGTAATAAGAGCTATTGAAGAGCCATTGCGTCAGATTGTTGCAAACGCAGGATTAGAAGGAGCTGTAATTGTTCAAAAAGTTCGCGAAGGGAAAGCTGATTTTGGTTACAATGCAAGAACTGACAAATATGAAAATTTATATGCAGCAGGTGTTATCGACCCGACTAAAGTATCAAGAATTGCTTTGGAAAATGCGGCATCAATTGCAGCAATGTTATTGACAACAGAATGTGTTATCGCTGATCAAAAAGAAGAAGCTCCTGCAATGCCAATGGGCAACCCGGGAATGGGCGGAATGGGTGGAATGATGTAATATTATATTTACTTTTTAACAAAAAAGTATTATTGCGGAAAAACATTAATAGACATCTAACAAAATGAATAAAAAAATGAGATTTAACAAACTCTTAAAAACAGGACTGGTAGGAGTAATTATTACCTCCATACTTTCTATTTTACTTTATCTCCTTTTTTCATTTTCATTACAGGCTCTTGCACCTTTATACATGCCATGGGCTGTTCTGGCACTTATAGGAATTACAAATAATAACAATCGTCCTCAATGAAAAAAATATTTTTCCTTTCACTATTCTTTTTAATTTCTATATCACTTTTAAAAAGTCAGGATACTACATTACAAATTCATACTTCAAAAAAGTCAAAAGGAACTTTTTATTTTTCGTGGGGATACAACCGAGATTGGTTTTCGAAAAGTGATATACACTTTAAGAATCCATCTACTGAATTTGACCAACAGAAAGGAGTTTCTAAATCCTATGATTTTACAATATATGATGCGGAGGCAAAAGATCGTCCGGGATTTAAAAATATGTTACGGACAGATCTCACTATACCGCAGTATGTATATCGTTTAGGCTATTACTTCAATAATAAAAAAGATCTGGGTATCGAGATCAATTTTGATCATGTAAAGTATATCATGAACGATTATCAAACATTGCATATAAGAGGGACTATTCGGGGACAAACAATCGATAAGGATACGTTGATCGATCCTCAGACATTTTTGCATTTTGAACATTCTGACGGAGCGAATTTTTTCATGTTAAATATTGTAAAACGTCAGCGTTTGTTTGCATCAAAAAACAGTAATCATATGCTGAGTGGAATTGTTAAAATGGGTGCCGGGCCGGTTGTTCCGAGAACAGATGTTACTTTATTCGGCGAACGTTTAAACAACCGGTTTCACGTAGCAGGCTATTGCCTAGGAATTGAAGCAGGTCTTCACTATGATGCATTCAAACACATATTCCTAGAATACACTGCTAAAGGGTCTTTTGCAAATTATACAAATGTCTTAGTTATAGGGGAAGGAAAAGCAAAACATCACTTCTGGACATTTGAAAATATTTTAACGTTGGGATTAGAATTCCCGATGTAGAATAAATAAACTACCGAATATAAAACCAGAAAAACAAATAATACAACCTCCGCCTCTGCTGCAAATCTCAACTCAATCAGCATCTGGCCAAAGCCGAAGGTCGTATTTTATTCTACTTACTTAATAATTCTTTTACAAAAGTGGAAATTAGCTTACCATCAGCTTTTCCGGCTAACTGTTTTGAAGCAACACCCATTACTTTTCCTAGATCTGCAAGAGAAGAAGCACCAACAGTTGAAATGATTTTTGCAACTTCTGCTTTTATCTCTTCTTCGTTCATTTGTTTTGGAAGATAAACCTCAATAACCTCAGCCTGAGCCAATTCTACTTCAGCCAGATCATTTCTATTTTGAGAAACATAAAGATCTGCAGTTTCTTTTCGTTGCTTTACCATTTTCTGAAGTGCTTTCACTTCTGTTTCATCATTTAATCCTTCAGGCGAAGTCTTCAACAATAATATCGCTGCCTTAATAGCACGTAATGCCTCTAATTTAGAAGCTTCTCTCGCTAACATAGCAGATTTAATATCCGCATTTATTTTTTCTTCTAATGCCATTTTTAAAAATTTTAGATTCCAATTTTCATCAGAACAAGGTTTGAAAGTTTAAAGTTAAGCAAAATTTGACGAATTCAATTTGCGAATTTAGGAGCAAAAAAAATCCCGCAAATTGCGGGATCTTTAATTCATCTAAAATTATTTAATCTACATTATCGTGTAGAAAAGAGTTGTTTGGTTTAATTTCCACTTTTTTATCATCACCTTCAGACAAAGTATAACGAGACACTTGGGATTCTGAAGAATGAGGAGTAGCATCCAAATTTATGTTCCTTCTTTTATATGCAGGTTCGTTCTCCAATTCAGATAAACCATTCGGAGATTTTAATTTAAAACTTAACTCTTTCAATTTAGCAACACGGTCTTGTGCTTTTTTCAATTGTTCGTCATCCTGAACTTTTGCAACAATTGTATTTTCTTCTTTTCTTTCAATAACAGGTTCGATTTTAGCTACCGGCTCTTCAAAAGAATTTACAACAACATTTTCGTTAAGAGAAGTCACATTTTGATTGATCTCAAATTCGAAAGTAACTTGATTTTTTTCTTCTTCAACTTCAAAGATCGGCTCAATAGTTTCTAACTCTTCGCTAAGAAACATGAAAGGCTCTTCTGTAATTTCTTCTTTCGTTTCTTCAACCACTTCATTCACAATCGCAGCCTCCTCTATTTCAGCGATCACTTCATTTTCTATTTTATCGACAACAACTTCTTCATTAACAATTGGAGCAACCTCTTCTTTCACTACTTCTTTGAAAAAGGATATCATTTCAATTGGCTTCAAAGTAATTTCCTCTGTTTTAGGAGTAATTTCAGCAACTGGTGCTACTTCAATTTTTAGCTCATCCATCAATGGAAATATTTTTTTTGCAGGAGCCTTCTCTGTTTGAATTCCAACATCTGCTTTTGAATTAAATCCTGTCGCGATAATTGTAACACTTACTTTATCTCCTAATGAAGGATCAACACCATACCCTTTGATCACCTCAGCGGTCATACCGGCAGCATCTTGAATATAATCTGTGATCTCTCCAAACTCATCCATTGTGATCTCATCTTCACCACAAGTAACATTTACTAAGACAAAACGAGCACCTTTTATATTACTATCATTTAATAATGGCGAAGACATTGCCTGTTCAACTGCACGTAATGAACGTTGTTCACCGCTTGCCTGAGCAGAACCCATAATTGCAACACCACTATCTTTCATTACAGTTTTCACATCATTGATATCGGTGTTAATCTGTAAAGTTGTTGTGATGATATCTGCGATACCTTTTGCAGCAGTCGCTAAAATATCATCAGCGTGCCCGAATGCTTCCGTTACTTTTAAATTACCATAAATCTCACGTAATTTGTCGTTGCTGATCACAAGTAAAGTATCAACATTTGCTTTTAAAGCTTCTAAACCATCGTCTGCTTGCGCTTTACGTTTTTTACCTTCAAATCCGAAAGGGATAGTAACAATACCAACAGTTAATATTCCCATTTCTTTTGCGGCTTTCGCAATGATAGGAGCTGCTCCGGTACCTGTACCACCACCTAAACCTGCAGTAATAAATACCATCTCCGTATTATTTGCCAAAAGAGTTCTCACCTCTTCGATATTCTCGATTGCTGCATTTTTACCTACTTCCGGTAAAGATCCTGCACCACGGCCTTTCGTTAAACTAGCACCTAAAACTATTTTCAAAGGAACAGGACTCATATCCAATGCCTGTTGATCAGTATTACATACAATAAAATCAACACCTTTGATGCCTTGTTTATACATGTGGTTCACAGCGTTACTGCCGCCACCACCAACTCCAATAACTTTAATAATTGAGGAGTTGTCTAGGGGTAAATCAAATTTCATCATTTTGTTTTTTTTTAAAACGTTTGATATTATTGGCTTTTAACCAATGTTAATTTTAATATGTCCTAAATTTGGGACTTTTTTCAATGTAGATTTTATACATGGTACGTTAGTTACTAACTATGAAGTGTTAATTTCTACAACATTTTTCCCTTAATTCTAATTTTAAATTGTATTTTTTTCAAATTAAGATGACCAATAAAAAATTTATTTCTGAGTAGCATCCTCATCAAAAAAACTTTTCAACTTATCAAAGAAGCCGGTAGTTCGTTCTTTTGAATGTCCTTTAATCTTGCTTTTGTCATCAGTGGTTGAAACCATTTTTTTGTTTTGTTTGTCCATCGTTTGCAAACCTTTCATCACAAGACCAACTGAAGTTGCAAATAGCGGACTGGTCACCTCTTCACTTCCTTTTGCTAAATGTTCGTTAGGATATCCAACACGAGTATCCATTCCTGTGATGTACTCGATCAATTGTGAAACGTGCTTTAATTGCGCTCCACCGCCTGTAACGACGATCCCGGCAATTAATTTTTTCTCGTAACCAGAATGTTTTATTTCATAATATACATGTTCAACAATTTCTTCCATACGTGCCTGTATGATAGCTGAAAGATTACGTACCGAAATTTCCTTGTGAGCACGACCTCTCAGGCCAGGTATTGAAACTATTTCATTTTCCTGATTTTCACTTGCAAGGGCAGAACCGAATTTAATTTTCAAGAGTTCAGCCTGGCTTTTAATAATTGTACAACCTTCCTTCACATCTTCAGTAATTACATTACCACCAAAAGGGATAACAGCAGTATGACGAATGATCCCATCTTGAAAAATTGCCACATCTGTTGTTCCACCACCAATATCAACCAATACGACACCGGCTTCCTTTTCTTCATTACTTAAAACGGCATCTGCAGAAGCAAGTGGTTCTAATGTTAATTCAGAAACTTCTAATCCAGCTTTCTGAACACATTTGTAAATATTGCGGGCTGCAGCAATTTGTCCGGTTATGATATGAAAATTCGCTTCCAAACGAATTCCGGACATACCGATAGGATTTTTTATTCCTGATTCATTATCGATAATATACTCCTGAGGCAATACATGGATGATCTCTTCCCCCGGTGCCATCATCAATTTATACATATCATCAATCAGGGAATCAATATCGTTCTGTGAAATTTCCTGTTCAATACTAGCGCGTGTTTTAATGCCACGATGCTGCATACTTCTGATATGCTGACCAGCTATTCCGACATTGACAACTTTAATATCAACACCCGATTTAGCTTCTGCTTCTGCAACAGCTGTTTGAATAGACTGAACAGTTTGGTCAATATTTTGAACAACGCCTCTTGCTACTCCAAATGATTCGGATTTTCCCATTCCGAGAATTTCAATTTTTCCGAATTCATTTCTGCGACCAACAATAACAACAATTTTTGTTGTTCCGATATCTAAACCTACTACAATTTCTGATGGCTCCATGTTATAATAATTATAATTTATTTTTTAGTACAAACGATTTGATTTTTAAATTTCAGATTAATGGTAGAATATTTTTCCCACCAACCAGTTGTATTGAGGCCTTGCTGGTAGAATATCAAAAGCTTTCTAAATTTTCCATCCATTGAAGTGGTGTCACCAAAAATTATTTTCTGATCACCTACTATCGGAACAATCTCCATATCTCTATCATCATTAATATAGATCTGCTGAATTTGCGAACTCCAAAATTTATCTGCGTTAATGTAATTTGCCATCGCATACACTTCATCCAGCATACTCGTTGCATTCAGGAGACTATCTTTTCCAATATCGGCGATTGATAGTTTGTATCGTTTACTAAACGGCTCAGAAATAACGCCATTAACGATTAAAACTTTAGCGGTAAACTTATCCGATAATGGCATAAAAGTTCCTTCACTGTCAATATAATAACTATCGCCATCCAGATTTATTACACGAACTACGGGCTTTCTCTGCTTCACTTCTACTTTTACTTCTCCGTTGATCGACATATAAACTTCTGCATTTGCAATATCAGCATGACTGTTCAATGATTTTTCAATTTCAGCAACATTCACCGTCACTTTTGGTTGACCAACAATTGAATCGCCTCTGTCTTTAATTAATTGAATCACGTCCAGTTTATCAAGAAAATAAAGATCATCCTCTTGAATTACTTTAACATCGAGCGTATTACAAAGCTGCGAATCTTGTTGTTTGTTCACAAAACCCATCGTTATTATTAAACCAATAATTAAACCGGTCCATAAGGCAATAAATAATATCCTTTTTATTTTTTTCATTTAAAATATTTCACAACAATTTACTCTATTCAAACAGACAACTTTTTTCTTATGGGCTCAACCAACGTATCAATATCTCCTGCTCCCATTGTCACCAATACTTCAATATTCCTATTATTAATTTCCTCCAGCAACTCATTTTTCTGACAAATACATTTATTTGATGACTTCATTTTATCCAAAAGCATTTGAGAGGAAACTCCGGGAATAGGCAATTCGCGGGCAGGATAAATTTCCATTAAAATACATTCGTCTAACAGATCTAGACTTCTTGCAAAATCATCGGCAAAATCACGTGTCCGAGAATATAAATGCGGTTGAAATATTCCAGTAATTTTTTTTCCGGGATACATTTCTTTTATAGAGCTGATGGCCGCCTTTAATTCTTCCGGGTGATGTGCATAATCATCAATAAAAACTATTTTATCCGTTTTAATATGATAATCGAACCGTCTTTTCACACCTTTAAAAGAAGCCAAAGCTTCCCGAATAACAACTTCCGGGATATTTAATTGGCACGCAACTGCAACTGCTGCAACAGAGTTTTCGACATTATGCAAACCCGGTAAACCCAATACGATATTCTCAAAAATATTGGCCGGTGTAACAATTTCATATTGATAAAAGCCGTTCTCTATTTTTATATTTTGCGCAAAATAATCGGCAGAGTCATCATTTACTGAATACGAAATTGGCGTGCCCGATGCATGTATTTTAGAAACAATACTTTTTTTCAAAATCAGTTTGGAGCTTACCTGTTGTGCAAAAAGCGAGAAGGATTCTTCTACATGGCCTTTATCTCCGTATACATCCAAATGATCTGCATCAACAGAAGTGACCACTGCAATTTCGGGGTGAAGCGTTAGAAAAGAACGATCGTATTCATCAGCTTCCACAACAATAATGCTGTCGGTTGTATGTTGCTGATTACTTGTCTTCAGATTTGAACTCAACAATAAATTCGTTTTGTAATTTTGAGTGATCCCTCCTAAAAAGGCAGAAGGATCTAATCCGGCACATTTTAAAATATGCGCAATTAATGATGATGTTGTTGTTTTACCATGCGTTCCGGCCACAGCGATAGTATGCGCAGTTTCTGTAATCATTCCTAAAACTTCAGCACGTTTTTTAATGTTAAACCCATTTAAATTAAAAAAAACATACTCGCTATGGTCTTTTGGAACAGCAGGTGTAAAAACGATCAAAATATTATCAGTATCAAAAGGAAGAGCTTTGATGTAAGCAGGAATGTTTCTTATATGATCTTCGAAATGAATTTCAATTCCTTCCGCTATTAATTCATCCGTTAGTTTGGTTGGTGTCTTATCATATCCGGCAACTCTTTTTCCCATAGCATTGAAGTAGCGGGCAAGAGCACTCATGCCGATACCCCCAATTCCTAAAAAATAAACACTATGAATTTTATTAAACTCCATTATTATATTTACCTAATTTGCCCTTGTAAGAAGGTGAATTATTATTTTTCTTTTTTATTGATCAAACTCAATACTTCATTTGCTATAACAATTGCTGAATTCTGAAAAGCTAATTTTCCGATATTCTCAGAAAGCTTATCACATTGCTCCATATTATTTATCAATTCCATTGTTTTATCGCACAATATTTCGCGCGACTCAACATCTTTTATAATAACAGCAGCATTATATGTTACCAATGCCATTGCATTTTTAGTTTGATGATCTTCGGCAACATTTGGTGAGGGGATCAAAATACAGGGCTTTTTCACCAAACATAATTCCGAAACAGAACTAGCCCCAGCTCGAGAAATAACAAGATCAGCAACAGCATATGCATAATCCATTTTTTGAATAAAGTCAAAGGTTTTTATACCTTTCTCATTGTATTTTGCTGTGGCAAGTTTCGCTGTTTCATAAAAACCTTTTCCTGTTTGCCAGATCAATTGAATATTATTTTTTTCAAAAACATCCAAACATTTAATTATACTTTCATTGATCGTTCTGGCACCCAGACTTCCACCAATTACAAGTATTGTCTTTTTTGAACTATTTAATCCAAAATGTTCTGTTCCTCTTTCCTTTTTGCCTTCCAAACTTAAAATATCTTGTCGCACCGGATTTCCTGTCAATAAGATCTTATTTTTCGGAAAATATTTTTCCATCCCCGAATAAGCCACACAGATCCTGTCCACCTTTTTAGAAAGTATCTTATTCGTAATTCCAGGATAGGAATTTTGTTCCTGCACCAATGTTGGTATTCCTTTATTTGCAGCGACTTGCAACATCGGGCCGCTAGCAAAACCACCGGTGCCAATAACTGCATCGGGTTTAAATGACCGTAATATTTTTTTTGCTTTCATCAAGCTGCTGATAACTTTAAAAGGAAATGCCAAATTTGATAATGATAGCTTTCTTTGAAATCCGGAGATCCACAAGCCTTCAATTTTATAACCTGCAGCCGGAACTTTTTCCATTTCCATTTTCCCTTCGGCACCAACAAATAAAAATTCGGTATCAGGACGTAGACTTTTTATAGCATTTGCAATAGCAATTGCTGGAAAAATATGTCCACCGGTGCCACCTCCACTAACAATTATTCTAAGCGGTTGCAAGTGTACCTCCTTCCTGCGAAACTTCTGTTTCTCTGCTTACACTTAAAATAATCCCAAGTGAGATACTTGTAAACCAAATGGATGTCCCTCCCATACTGATCAATGGTAAAGGTTGTCCGGTAACAGGAAATAAATTTACAGCCACTGCCATATTGATCATTGCTTGAAAGACCAATGAAAAGGTTAATCCGATAGCGAGCAAACTTCCGAAAGTCCGTTCACTATTATTTGCAATTCGTACACCTCTGAAAAGCAAAACAACATATAAGAAAACAATAAAAATCGCGGTGATCAAACCCCATTCTTCAATAAGAATTGCAAAAATAAAATCGGAAGAAGCTTGCGGTAAAAAATTACGCGACACACTATTCCCAGGTCCTTGAGGCACTCTACCTCGTGCAATAGCTATTTTAGCCTGCTCTGCCTGAAAATTACTTTGGCTATCTCCCTTATTAAAATTTTCTATACGCGCTTTCCAGGTTTGTCCGCGAGGTATTGCATTTGGGAAATTCCAAATGATTGTTATGAGTAAAGCAACGAAGACGATTCCGGATGCTACTAAAAGCCATAAATGTTTTGCATTCATGCGGCCAACAAACATTAGCACCAGACAAGTTAAAAACAGTAATGCAGCAGTAGAAAAGTTTGCAGGGAAAATCAGTGCACAAATTATGACTACAGGAATGATAACTGGTAAAAAACCTTGTTTAAAATCCTTAATTACATCTTGTTTGATTGACAACATGCGAGCGACATAAGCAATCAATGCAAGTTTGGCAAAATCGGATGTTTGAAATGTTAAGGCCGTTCCGGGAATAGCCAACCATCTTGAAGCTTCTCCTGCACTTACACCTTTTAATAAAGTATATAGCAACAATGGGGCTGCCAGTATAACTGCAATCTGAGAAATCCTGGAAAAATAGGAATACTTCACCTTATGAATTAAATACATCAAAAATATTCCTGAACCAACAATAAAAATATGCTTGATCAAATACGAAGCAGTATCGCCATTTTTATAACGATATGCTAATGCCACAACAGAGCTATAAACGACTAAAATAGATATCAGCGATAGCAGCAAAACTACCGTCCAAATTACCTTATCCCCTTTTATATATTTAAATAAATTCATTCAGTGTTTCACCATTTAATACCGATCCCGAAGGGAAGAACAATATGCGAATTAATAATTATTACGTTTAAATTTTATTTACTTTTCTCAAACAAAAAATTTAAAAAAGATTTCTCACTAATTCCTTAAATTCATTTCCTCTGCTTTTATAATTATCAAAAGCATGAAAACTTGGACAAGCCGGCGAAAACAATACCACATCACCGGCCATTGCATAGGCAGATGAAATATGAACAGCTTCCTTTATACTTGATGCTTTCGCGAAAAGCATTTTATGAGATGAATAATATTTCAAGATCTTATCAGAATAACTTCCCAAATAAACAATTGCGACAACTTTTTCCTTCACTTGTTGTGCAAGAACAGAATAGTCGTTATCCTTATCATCGCCACCAACAATAAGCACTACCGAAGTTTCTATGGACTCCAGTGCGTTTCGGGTGGCCGTAAGACGGATCGATCTTGAATCGTTGATGAAGGCAATGCCATTGATCTCATCTACAAATTCTAATTGATGATCGTCTTCTGAGGACCGAACACGATTGCGAGACAAAACTCTCTGATTAAGTTTATCGTGATAATTTCTTATTTTATTATTCTCTGTCATCTTTTATAAATTTAAAATAACACAAATTAAATAGTTTTATAATGCACGTACAGCTTGCTTGAACTGAGTTCCTCTGTCTTCATAATTTTCGAACATATCAAAACTTGCACATGCAGGAGACAACAAAACAGTATCGCCTTTTTTTCCAAGTTTGTAAGACTGCGCAACAGCTTCTTTTGCAGATTTCGCTTCAAGAATGATCTCGACCATTCCATCAAATGCCTTAATAATTTTTTTATTGTCGGTTCCCAAACAAATAATCGCTTTTACCTTAGATTTTACTAAATCATTAAGCATAGAATAATCATTTCCTTTATCAACACCCCCTAGGATCAGAATTACAGGATTGTTCATACTTTCCAATGCATACCAAGTGGAATTTACATTGGTAGCCTTTGAGTCGTTGATAAATTCAATCCCGTGAACATTTCCAATCACCTCTAAGCGGTGATCGATGTTATGGAAATCAGAAAGACTTTCGCGAATAGTTTCTTTTCTGATACCTACTAATTTACCGGTAACACCTGCAGCCATAGAGTTGTAGATATTGTGTTTTCCTTGTAATGCTAGTTCTTGTATTGTCATAAATAAGGGATTAGTGTTATTTGTATTTATTACTATTTGATTGTTTTCGTTTAAGTATGCTCCTATCTCAAGTTGTTGTTTTATTGAAAAAGGATATTGTTTTGCATTATTATTTTTAGTTCCGATCGTTCTCATTGTTACTTCATCATCGACACAATAAATAAATGCATCTAATTCTGTTTGATTTTGTATTATTTTGAATTTTGAATCTGCATAATTTTCAAGTTTATAATCATATCTATCCAAATGATCTGGAGTAATATTTAGCAGAATTGCGATGTCAGCTTTAAATTCAAACATGCCATCCAACTGAAAGCTGCTCAACTCCAGCACGTAATACTCAAAATCATTTTCTGCTACCTGCATCGCAAAACTTTTTCCAACATTACCCCCCAAACCAACATTCAACCCAGCCTTTTGCAACATGTGATAAATAAGCAGAGTGGTAGTTGTTTTCCCATTGCTTCCGGTAATACAGATCTTCTTTGCATTTGTATATCTACCGGCAAATTCAATTTCTGAAATCACGGGTATTCCTTTTTGATTCAAAGCCATTAGAAGATTTGAATTATCAGGTATTCCCGGACTTTTCACAACTTCATCCGCAATTAATATCAACTCTTCAGAATGTTTTTCTTCTTCCCAGTCGATTCCATATTTTGAAAGAACTACTTTATATTTTTCTTTTATTTTTCCTTTATCAGAAAGAAAAACTTTATAACCCTTTTTTTGTGCAAGTACTGCAGTACCGACACCACTCTCTCCTCCACCAAGTATTACAAGGCGTTTCATCTATCTTAACTTTAATGTTACAATCGTTAATACAGCTAACATGATTCCGATGATCCAAAAGCGCGATACTATTTTGGACTCATGCATTCCCAATTTCTGATAATGATGATGCAATGGAGCCATTTTCAAAAATCGATGCTCACGGGCATATTCAATTCCGAATTTCTTTTTCATTCGTTTGAAGTAGGCAACTTGAATCATTACCGATACATTTTCAACCAAGAAAACACCACATAGAATTGGAATAAGAAGTTCCTTACGAATGGCGATCGCAAATACGGCTATAATCCCTCCTAATGCCAAACTGCCTGTATCACCCATAAATACTTGAGCAGGGAAAGAGTTATACCATAAAAATCCAACACAAGCACCAACAAATGCTGCAATAAAAATTACCAACTCTCCTGAGTTTGGTATATACATTATGTTCAGATAATCAGCGAAAACAGTATTACCAGAAACGTATGCGAGGATCCCTAAAACAACTCCAATGATCGCTGAAGTTCCGGTTGCCAAGCCATCGATACCATCAGTAATATTTGCACCATTGGAAACTGCTGTCACTATGATGATAACGACAGGAATAAAAATCAACCAGGCCCATTTCCTATAGCCATTTCCTAAAAATGAAAGCAGAGATGAATAATCAAATTCATTATTTTTCACAAAAGGAATAGTCGTTTTCATCGACTTTGTTTCCACAGAAGAATATTTCGGTAGTTGTGAAATTTGCTCGGTGCCATTTACTACCTCCACATTTACTCCGGGTTGCATTTTTTCTTTTACAACCACTTCATCATTACAATACAAAGCAATTCCAACAATAAGCCCTAATCCAACCTGACCTAACACTTTAAATTTACCTGCCAATCCCGCCTTGTTTTTTTTGAACACTTTTATATAATCATCTAAAAACCCAATTGCACCAAGCCACACCGTCGACAATAACATTAATATGATGTAAACATTATGAAGTTTTGCAAATAATAAAGTAGGAATCACTATTGCTGACAGAATAATTAATCCACCCATTGTAGGGGTGCCTTTTTTCTCTAACTGACCTTGCAATCCAAGATCACGGACTGTTTCACCAACTTGTTTTCTTTGGAGAATATCGATGATACGTTTACCGAAAACTAAAGAGATCAACAGTGAACCAATCAATGCCATTGCGGCACGGAAAGAAATATAGTGAAACACTCCTGCTCCCGGAAAGTCGAATCGTTTATCTAAAAAATCGAATAAGTAGTAGAACATTATTTAATATTTTATAATTGTTTGCTTTTATTTTTTTCTTTTTACTTGTGTTACAAATCCCTATTTTTCAAATAGTTTTAAATTCTCCTGAAGCACCTGCATGTCGTCAAAATCATGCTTCACTCCTTTTATCTCTTGATATTTCTCATGCCCTTTTCCAGCTACTAGAATTATATCGCCTGGTTTAGCGTATGAACACGCTGTTTTAATTGCTTCACTTCTTTCTGTGATTGAAATTGTTTTTTTATTATTAACAACGTCAACACCTTTTTGCATTTGTTTTATGATCGTCTCAGGCTCTTCACTTCTTGGATTATCTGAAGTGAGTATCACTTTATTGCTCATGTCACAAGCAATCTTTGCCATCATTGGACGCTTTGCAATATCCCGATCTCCGCCACAACCAACAACGGTTATCACTTGTTCATTTCCTGTTCGGATATCTGCAATGGTTTTTAAAACATTTATTAATGCATCCGGAGTGTGCGCATAATCAACGATCCCGATTACGCCTTCACCCGTACGTATATGCTGAAAACGACCTTCCACAGAAGTAAGTGAACTTAAAGTGGTCAGCACATTTGTTTTATCTTCCTTCAATAAAATTGCAGTCGCATATACTGCCAATAAATTATATGCATTAAAACTTCCGATAAGCTTGCTCCATACTTCTTGATTATCAATATTCAAAAGCAAACCGCTGAATTGATTTTCCACAATCTTGCATTTGAAATCCGCCATCATCCGGAGTGAATATGTTTTTTTTGTTGCCTTTGTATTCTGCAACATCAATAAACCGTTTGCGTCATCTTTATTTGTAAGAGCAAAAGCATCATTGCCTAATAAGTCAAAAAAGCCTTTTTTCGCTTTGATATATTCATCAAATGTTTTATGATAATCTAAATGATCGTGGGTGATATTTGTAAAAACTCCACCGATAAAATGCATTCCAGTAATTCGATTTTGAACAACAGCATGTGAACTAACCTCCATGAAACAATGCGTACATCCTTTATCAATCATTTGACGAAGCAATGCATTCAATTGGATTGCATCAGGGGTAGTATGTGTTGATAATAAAACATCATTGTTAATTTGATTCTTAACAGTTGATAATAAACCAACTTTATATCCCAACTTTTTGAATAAATTAAAAAGAAGTGTAACTGTTGTTGTCTTCCCATTTGTTCCAGTAACACCGACTAGTTTTATTTTTTCAGAAGGATTGTCATAAAAATTTGAAGCAACAATTCCAAGAGCTGCAGAAGTATCTTTAACTTTTATATATGTGATCTTATCATTAAGATCAGCTGGAAATTCTTCACACAATATGGCAATGGAACCTTTCAGGATCACATCGCTGATAAAAACGTGTCCGTCATTTTGAGTACCTTTTATTGCAACAAACAAACTATCCTTTTCGATCTTTCGCGAATCAAATGTCAAGGCAGTAATAGCAACATTGGTCGACCCAAGGACTTCAATTATTCCGGCTTTATATAGTATGTCTTTTAATAACTTCATTCCTTAATTTTTATCCCAACCGGGAAAAAGCTGATTTAGATTCTTAATAAATTCGTTTCATTATAACAATTGCAATACGATCTGTGTTCCTTTAATAAAAGCTGTTCCTGCAGTGATTGATTGAGATGCCACAGCACCACTACCAATCAGCTTCACTCTTATTCCTTTGTTTTCCAAAAGATATAATACATCCCGTGCAGTCATTCCCACTAAATTTGGAACGATACCACGTTTTAAAGTCTCTTCAATATTTTTCGACAAAAAAGAAACAGAAACAGAATCGTTTGAAATAGCAGATATCCATTCTGATTTACCATCATCTGATTGATTTCTTACTTTCAATACTTTAAGTACATCTCCGATTTCTGATTGATTGCCAGCTCTGACTTTTGGTGCTGCGATAGCATATTGTGGTTGTACATGATTTATTTCTTTATGGATTTCCAAGCTTGTTGAAAACACTTTATCGGCCACATCCTTAAACACAGGACCAGCCACAACTCCACCATAGTAAGCATCACCACTAGGAGCACTGATAACAACAATGCAGGAATACTTCGGATTATCAGCAGGGAAATAGCCTACGAAAGATGCCTGATACGTTTGCTTCCCATTCACAATATCCAATTGTGCAGTACCTGTTTTTCCGGCAATTTGATAATTTGCAGACTTCAAACTTTTCGCGGTACCTCTCAACACAACACCTTCCATCATTTTTTTTGCCTTCAGAACAGTACTTTGAGAACAGATAGAAGGATTTATAACTTCAGGTTCAAATGTTTTTACAATTTTTCCACGATTTCGGATCTCTTTCACAAACATTGGCCGCATCATTTTCCCATTATTTGCGATCGCACTATAAAAATTTAAAATCTGAAGAGGAGTAATGCGGGATTCGTAACCATAGCTGATCCATGGTAAAGAAATACTCGACCATGTTTTATCTTCTGTATTTTTAATATATGGACTTGCTTCACCGGGAATAGTAACGCCAAGCATAGAGTTCAAACCCATTTTATACAATCTGTCAATATACTTTTGAGGATCTTTAGAATAATAACGTGTGATAATTTTTGTTACTCCAACATTAGATGATTGCTCAAAAACTTCCTGAACTGTGATTCTACTTTTTTCAGGGTGATGGGAATCGGTAACCTTTTTGTCGCTATAAAAACATGTGCCATCCCCAATATCAACTATCTCATTCAGAGTCACATTAAAATCTTCCATAACAGCGACAAGTGAAGGTAATTTGAATGTTGATCCGGGCACTTTAGCTCCCGCATCCCCGACTGCATAATTCAGATCTTCCACATACTTTGAAGTATCTTTATTGCTCCGAGTAAGATTTGCTATCGCTTTTATTTCACCGGTTTTAATTTCCATTAATACCAGGCAACCATGATCAGCACCATGTTTTCTTAAGCAATTCATTAAGGAGTTTTCGGCAACATCCTGAACATTGATATCAATTGTTGAAACGATATCATTCCCATCTTCAGGATCAATTTCATTATCATCATTGATGGGACGCCAGCCGCCACCAGCAATTTTCTGTTTCCAGCGTTGCCCGTTCTTACCGTGAAGGATACTGTCGAATTGCGCTTCCAGACCAAATGATTTTCCGGTTCCGCTAGCATTTAATTTTCCTATCGTACGCGCTGCTAAAAACTGGAAAGGAAGTTCACGCCTATTTGTTTGGAGATAAATAAACCCCCCACGATTTTTCCCTTTCCGGAGAAGAGGGAATTTCTTCATTTTTTGAAGATCGGTATAGGAAACATCATTTTGCAAAACAACCCAACGATCACCGCTCTTACGTGCTTTTACAATTATTTTTCTATACTCTTTATATGTTTTATCTTTAAATAAATTTGCTAAACAGACAGAAAGAGAATCCACATTGTCGCTAAAAATATCGTCGGTGATAGCCTCTGTGTTCACATCCATTCCCGTTTCAAAATAAGGCAAGGAGGTAGCCAACAAACTTCCGTTGGCATCATAAATGTTGCCCCGAACTGCTTCAATATCAAATTTACTTGTTGAGAATTTTTCCGATTGGGCCCTAAGTGCATCCCCTTCAGAAAACTGGATAATAAAAATTTTGGCAATAATAGCGACACCAAAAAGGCATATAAAAAAATATATGAGATATACACGCCACAGTATGTCCTTTTTAACTTCCAACGATCTTAATCTGCTTTAGGGTTTGTGTTTACTGTTTTTACTAAAATCTTTTTAGGAGGCACTACCGACTCCTTTATTCCAGAGAGTTGAATCGCCAATGCTTTTGCTACTTCTGTTTGTTTACTTTTTATAACTAATGAATCTTTCACAACAATATATTGCGTTCTCAATTCTTTTATTTCATTTGTCAACCGGCTGAGTTTTCTTACCTGATCGTCATCATAATACCCTTTCGCGATATAACAGATCGCAAGAAATGACAAGAAAAAAACAAAAGGCAAACTCTTAAGTGTGGTATCTCTTGAAAGAAAACTTCCACTTACAACATTTGCAACGGAGCGTACCACCTTATTTTCCTTAACAGGTTTTGGTGGTTTTTGCTCTTCTGCCTTAGGCTGCTCTTTGAAATTATTTCCCATTTCTTTTAAAAAACTATTTCTTTTCTGCTATCCTTAACTTTGCACTTCTCGCTCTGCTATTCAATTCATTCTCTTCTGCCGAAGGAATGATTGGCTTCCTGGTAATCTGTTTAAATGGTGTAAGTTTATTTCCAAAAAAATCTTTCTCAACCTCCCCGTCAAACTTCCCACTTCTCATAATGTTTTTTACCAGCCTGTCTTCTAATGAATGATAGGAGATAACCACTAATCTTCCTCCCGGTTTTAACACTTCTAAACTTTGTACAAGCAACTCCTGCAAAACATCCAACTCTTTATTGACCTCAATCCTTAATGCCTGAAACACTTGCGCATAATATTGATTCTCTTTGCCGCGTTTCACACATTTAGTGATCATATTTTTCAGATCGTTCACTGTGTCAATGTGTTTATCTTTCCGATTATGAAATATCATTGAAGCTAAATAGCCGGCATTATCAACCTCTCCGTATAATCTAAAAATGCGTTTCAACTCTTCTTCCGGATAATTATTTAAAACATCAGCTGCAGTTACCTTTCCGTTTTGATCCATCCGCATGTCCAACTTTGCATCAAACCTGATTGAAAAACCTCTTTCAGCTTCGTCAAACTGATGAGATGAAACCCCGAGATCCGCAAGCAAACCATCAACAGGAAGAGCGTTGTACATTTTCAAAAAATTCTTCAGGTATCTGAAATTCTGTTTGATGAGTACAAACCGTTCATCATCGATCTTATTCTTGACAGCATCTTCATCCTGATCAAAAGCATACAACTTACCGGTTGTCAAATGCTTTAATATTTCACGGGAATGACCACCTCCACCAAATGTGACATCGACATATATCCCTTTCGGATCAATATTTAAACCTTCAATACACTCTTTTAAAAGAACAGGATTATGATATTGCATCATTGTTGTTGTTTGAAGGAACGATTCCACCCATTACATCTTCAGCAAGTTTTTCGAAATTTGCAGTGCTGCTATTAATAAATTTCTCGTATGCTTTCTTATCCCAGATCTCGATCCTGTCGCCTGCAGCAGCCATGACAATATTTTTGTTCATTCCGGCAAACGACATCATATCTTTTGAAATCAATAAACGACCGGAAGCATCAAGATCAACAGGCACAACACCGTAGTTGAACATCCGGATGAACTCCACATTTTTCTTCACAAACTTGTTGAGCTTGTTCACATCCTTCACCATTTCATTCCAAGTACCCATTGGATAAAGCTCCAGCGACTTACTAAAAATGCTCCGCTTCATTACAAAACCACCCTTAAGCTCTTTAGTAAGCTGCTTTTTAAATGCAACAGGAAGCATTACGCGTCCTTTCGCATCAGCATTACATTCATATACTCCAAACAGGCTATTCATTGTGGTTTTATCCTTTAAGCTGTAAAAATAAAAAGAATTTTCCCACTTTTTACCACAAATCCCCACTTTGTTGAAAACTTTCCACTTTTAAACATCGAAATGGGCAAAAAATGAAAAAAAATAACCTCTAATTAATATTTCTAAAAAGCTTTATAATAGCTATTATTATTACGATTCGTAAAATATTATTAATAATTAAAATGTGATTTTTAGCTTGGTGGGACAAAAAAGCGAGGCTAAGAACTTCTCAAATTTTGACAAAAATGATTTTCATTCAATTGAAATTGAAAAACTATCTTTACGTGTGCAAAAAAAACGGATCTATACTCTTACCTCTGTCAATCAAAACATCAACATTGAAGGTCTAAACGAGCGCTTTGGACGGCTATGTGTTTTTGATTCTAACGAAGAAGTTAATGACAAGAAATATTTATCATCCTCTAAACTAATCGCTGTTGGCTCAACTCATGAGTTTTCGGCAATTAATTCAAAAACGGCGCTTCATGATCTACAGCAATTCTACGATACAAAAAAAGGGTGGCTCTTTGGATACTTCAGCTACGATCTCAAGAATGAAATAGAACAATTAAATTCTGAAAATGATGACAAACTAGATTTTCCAACACTTCAGTTCTATTCACCTGAAGTTGTTCTGCAAGTTGAAAATGAAAACGTTTCCGTTTTTTATGATGATGAATTCGTTTCCGAAAGTGAAGCGAACATAATCTTTGAACATTGTTTTACAGTGGAGTCAATAGAAAAAAATAAGGAATCTATACAGATCAACATCCAATCTAAAATCACTAAAGAGCAATATATTGGATCAGTCGAAAAATTAAAAAAACATATCCGCAAAGGGGACATTTATGAAATTAATTTTTGCCAGGAATTTTTTGCTGAAAATGCTGAAATAAATACGGTAGATATTTACAAAAAACTGAATGCCATTTCCGGAGCACCTTTTTCTGCCTATTGTAAATTCGGCACAAACTATTTGATGTGTGCCAGTCCGGAAAGATTTTTGCAAAAGCGCTCAAACAAGCTTATTTCGCAGCCTATAAAGGGAACCATCAAACGATCAGATATAAAAACAGATGATGATAAATTAAAATATGACCTGCTGAATAATGCAAAAGAAAGAAGTGAAAATGTAATGATCGTAGATCTTGTTAGAAATGACCTTTCGCGAATCGCTAAAAAAGGAAGTGTTAAGGTTGAAGAATTATTCGGGATCTATTCTTACAAACAAGTTCATCAAATGATCTCTACGGTCAGTTGTGAGATCGACCGGGCTATTTCTTTTACAGAAATAATTAGAAACATGTTTCCAATGGGATCAATGACCGGAGCTCCAAAAATAAGTGCCATGAAACTTATTGACCAGTATGAAAGTACTAAACGAGGATTGTATTCCGGAGCTGTCGGCTATATTTCTCCGGAAGGAGACTTCGATTTTAATGTTGTTATCAGAAGCATCCTCTATAATTCACAAAACAAATACTTGTCTTTCATGGTTGGGAGCGCCATTACCGATAAAGCAGAAGCAGGACAAGAATACGAAGAGTGCATGTTAAAGGCAAAAGCCATGTTTGAGGTATTACAAATTTCAAATAATAAGAAAGTACAGATCTAAACATGTAAATTTGCAGAATGCTTAATACATTTAGCACATATGTAGAAAAAGAAAAACTGTTCAAGAGAACAGAAAAAATTCTTTTAACTGTTAGTGGAGGGATTGATTCAATCATAATGTGTGAACTTTTTCACAAAGCAGGATTAAAATTTGGCATTGCACACTGTAATTTCAATTTAAGAGCCGATGAAAGTAATGCCGATGAAATTTTTGTAGAGGAACTTGCTGAAAAATATAAAGTACAATTCCATTCTGTTATTTTTAACACAACAGAATTCGCAAAAAAAAATAAATTATCCATTCAAATAGCTGCCCGCCAATTACGCTATAAATGGTTCGAGGAGATCAGAGAACAATTCAACTATAAATATATCGCAACGGCACATCATCAGGACGATTCCATCGAGACATTTTTTATCAATTTAATTCGTGGTACCGGCATTTCCGGATTGCATGGTATTTTGCCAAAAAACGGAAAAATTATTCGGCCTTTACTGTTTGCAAACAAGGAACAAATAGTATCATTTGCAAAAAATAATAAATTAGAATACCGTGAAGATAGCAGCAATAATTCAGATAAATATGTCCGTAATAAAATCCGTCACAAACTAATCCCCTTGCTGCAGGAACTTAATCCTAACATCCATCAAACAATTGCAAATGATATTAAACGATTAAGCGATACTGAAAGGGTTTATAAAACAGAGATCTCGAATCAGCATTCAAAAATAATTAAAAAAGATAAAAACACTATTCGTATTCCAATTGAACGATTAAAAAAACTAAAACCTATTGAACCTTACCTTTTTGAATTCTTGTTTCCTCTAGGCTTTAATTCGACAACTGTCGATGAAATCATAAACTGCTTGGACGGTCAATCAGGGAAACAATTTTTCTCTTCAACACATCGGTTAATAAAAGATAGAGAATTTTTATTGATTGAACCAATAGATCCGAAAACAAGGATAAAAAAAACAATTGTCAGGTCACAAGAATTACCTGAAAAGAAATTTTTGATAAAAAAAAATCAGAAAACAATAAAGTTAGAAGATTTGGAAATCCAATTGCGTTGCATAAATGCTAAAGATCACCAACTTCAATTAACAAAAAATTTTGCCACCCTGGACCTCGAAAAATTGGAATTTCCGCTTGAGGTTAGAAAATGGAATAAAGGAGATTCTTTTTTTCCTCTTGGAATGAAGAGCAAAAAAAAGTTGAGCGATTTTTTTATAGATAACAAAATACCTGTCAACCAAAAAGAAAAAACCTGGTTGCTGACTTCAAAAGATAAAATTGTTTGGGTTATCGGATTGCGGATCGATGACCGCTATAAGATCACTGACAAAACAAAGAAAATATATTTTGCAGAACGGGTTTAGTTCTTAACTTTGATGCACCATGCAAGACGAAATTTTATTTGAGGAAAAACAATACATCGGCTATAATAAATGGTCGATACTATGGCGCACAGTTCTAGCCATGTTTTGTTTTATTCTGTATTATTGGAGTGAAAATCCGAAAGCAATAAATGTTGTAGTGGTTGATATTCCTTCATCTCCTGTTGATGAAAATTCGGGGCAATTATTTTTTCTGATGGGAATTATTTTGATGACACTTTCACTGCTATTAATTTTTGTTTTGCACATCCACACCAAGATCATCGGAAACAGTTTAATATTGGACGGTTTATGGACATCCAGAAAAGTAAAAATTGATTTGAATAGTATTGTTGAAGTAAAAAAAGTGAAATACAGCAAATATGTATTGAATCGTCCGGTTTACAATCTTCACTTTAAAAACAAGATCCGTTTTTTCACTCAAGGAAATGAGGCCATAGAATTAATGGATAAGGATGGCCTAAAATACCGCATTGGCAGCCTGAAATCGGATGAATTGTTCAAAATATTAGTAGATTTAATATCGAAAGACAAGCCTAGCAAAATGATTTAAATCATTTTTTAACACAGTTTGGCTATCAATTGCTAATAATATTTCGAAAATAGCCCTGATATTTCAGGGCTATTTTTTTATATTTACACAAGTTCAAATAAAAAGGAAATTTAACCCAATACTTATGAAGAACATTTTCAGGCTTACTATACTCCTCACAGGCGTATTATTATTTAATCAATCTTTTGCACAAGTAGTCGATCCTGTAAAATGGAAATTATCTAGCAAAAAAATCAGCGCTTGTGAATATGAGATCCAATTCACAGGCACCATTGAGGAGCATTGGCATGTATATTCCCTAACGATGAAAGGCGATGAAGGCCCGATGCCTGCAAACATATATGTAGACAAAAGCAATGATTATGAAGCAATAGGAAAGCCGACAGAAGGTACTCCAATCAGAGCAATGGACAAGGTTTTTGATATGCAAGTTGCCTATTTTGAAAAAACAGTAACCTTCAAACAAAAAATAGCTTTAAAAGCAAATAAAGAAATTGTAATAAAAGGAAAATACGAATACCAGGCTTGTACTGAAGAAAAATGCATTTTCCCTCCTGCCACTCCATTTGAATTTAAGTTCAAAGGAACTGAAGAATGTGAAAAGCAAGGAGTAAATCTTGTTCCTATTGGAACCAATAATGCACCATGTATTATCGACTCCGGAGCTGTTGCACAAGCCTTCGCATCAAAAACACCTTCTGAACCAAAGATCTCCAGCACAAATGTTGACTCATCGTCTAAAACAATTGTTAAACAATCGAACAATTTTAAAACGGAGGTGGATGATACTTCCTTGGAAGGAAAATCCTGGTGGTCAATATTATTAACAGGTTTCTTATGGGGTTTTGCTGCTCTTTTCACTCCTTGCGTTTTTCCAATGATACCGATGAACGTAAGTTTTTTCTTAAAAAGAAGTAAAACAAAAGCCAAAGGAAAGCTAAATGCGGTATTGTATGCATTATCCATCATTGTAATTTTTGTTACGTTAGGATTGGGTATTTCTGCAATTTGGGGTGGTGGCGCTCTGAATACCTTTGCAACAAGCGCAGGATTTAATTTTGTGATATTTATTTTGTTGTTAGTTTTTGCCGCATCATTTTTAGGAGCATTCGAAATAGTATTACCCTCTGCTTTTGTCAATAAAATTGACGCTCAAGGTGATAGAGGCGGATTTGCAGGAATCTTTTTCATGGCATTGGCATTGGTCGTAGTTTCCTTTTCATGTACAGGGCCAATGGTTGGAAATGCTCTTGTTGCAGCTTCCACTTCCGGAAATACGGCTGGCGCATTTTGGGCTATGTTAGGATTTTCATCTGGCTTAGCTTTACCTTTTGGATTGTTTGCCTTTTTCCCATCTATGCTAAACTCCATGCCGAAAAGTGGTGGCTGGCTTAACACTGTAAAAGTTGTTTTAGGATTCTTAGAATTAGCACTTGCTTTAAAATTTGCCTCTAATGTGGATGTCGCATATAATTCCGGAATTTTAACCCGGGAAGTATTCATTTCACTTTGGATAGTAATTTTCGGATTAATGACGATATACTTATTAGGTGGATTTAAGACCTCTCACGACAGTGATGTTAAACACCTTTCAGTAACAAGAATATTCATTATCATTCTTTCTTTCTTTGTTACCATTTATTTAATTCCCGGATTATGGGGTGCGCCACTAAAATTATTCAGCGGTGTTTTACCATCCTACGAAAACTCTGAATCCCCTAATGGATTTGGTGGTTCCGGAACGAGCACTAATTCGGAAGCTTCAAATACTGACCCTAAATTTGCAGCATATATTCATACCAGCAAAAATGGAATTGTACATTTCAAAAACGATTATGCACATGCATTAGCTTATGCAAAAAAAGTTGGTAAACCATTGATGATCGATTTTACAGGACTTCAATGTGCAAACTGTAGAAAAACTGAAGACTTCGTTTGGCCGGATGCAGAGGTAACAAAACGTCTTAACAATAATGTAGTGTTGGTTTCTTTATTCGTTGATGATAAAGCGGAATTAGACCCAAAGGATTATATGAAGGTATTTTGGTTCGGTCAAGAAAGAGAGATCACAACTGTTGGAGATAAATTTAAATATATGGAAGAAACATTATACAAACAAAGTACGCAACCCTTGTATGTGTTGCTCGACCATAATGAACAATTGCTTAATACTCCAAGAGGCTATAAATCAGGAATACCAGAATACACCAATTGGATGGACGAAGGCATTAACGAGTTCAAAAAGCGTTCTGGCAAATAAAAAAAATCCCGATGAAGAATCGGGATTTTTTTTTAATTATGGCTTGGACATTTCACATATTTTAGCAACTTTGTCGCTATTCATTATTAATTATATTTACAGAAAAAAATTACTGCATGAATATTAAAAAAATTACAATTCTTTTTATAATAGTTGGCTTTGTGACTGGCTTTAAATTTTTGAACTCTGCTTCTTCAAAAAATTCGGGACACAAATTTCATACTCAATCCCAGTTAGATGCTTACAAAGGAATATTGAATCGGGCTCCAATTGAACCTGGGGAATTCTTTCTGCCTTCGTCGAGCTGCAGAGGCTGCCATGGATACGATTCAGCTCATGTAGCAAACATCAATGAAGCTGGAGAAGATATAAATTTAGTTAGCAGATGGGAAAGTTCAATGATGGCGTTATCAGCAAAAGATCCTTTTTGGAGGGCGAAAGTAACACATGAAATTACTATAAATCCATCCCATGCTGGCGGACTTCAAAACAAATGTTTAGATTGCCATGCACCCTTAGGTGCGTATACTTCTAAGTTCCATGGCAACCCTTTTTATGGTCTTTCTGATCTTGTAAATGATACACTTGGATTAGACGGAGTGTCTTGCGGCTCTTGCCATGCAATAGATCCGAGTGTGGGCTTTACTTATTCGGGCATAATACCTTACGACACAAACCATGTTGAATATGGTCCTTTCACAGCACCTTCTGTGGGACCAATGCAATTATATGAAGGATTCACACCTACCTATAGTAGCCATATGGCTCAAGCTAAAGTGTGTTCTTCTTGTCATACGCTAATTACCGAATCCGTTGATCTGTCAGGAAGCTTTACTGGAGGTTACTTTGTGGAGCAAGCAACTTATCATGAATATAAAAATTCAGATTTTCCTGCTAACAATATCCAATGTCAAACTTGTCATATGCCACAAGTTTTAGATCCAATAATTATCGCAAATGGGTTTACCGGTCTAACACCACGTATTCCATTTAATCAACATGTTTTTGCAGGAGCGAATTCCTTAATGCTTAATTTAATCAAAGCAAACAAAGCCGCTCTCGGAATAGATGTACCAAACAAAAGTTTTGATTCAACCATCACCGCTACAATGGATATGTTGCAAACAAAAGCTTTGGATCTAGATTTACAATTAGTTAGTATCACTTCAGACACTGCCTTTTTTAAGGTGATGTTAAAAAACAAAACGGGACATAAGTTCCCTTCTGGTTATCCTTCTCGAAGAGCTGTTTTACAATTTGTAGTAATTGATGGAAATAGTGATACTATTTTCAAATCCGGAATTTTTAATGATCAATTTGGTGTAATTGGAGAAAACACTGCTTTCGAAATCCACCATGATAATATTAATCAATCCAATGTCCCTCAAATTTATGAATTGGTTCCTGGGGATGTGAATGGAAATTTCACTTCCGTATTAGAGCGAGCTTCTATTTTATTAAAAGACAATCGAATACCACCATTAGGTTTCACATCCGCTTCGCCGGTTTATGATACTGTAAAAAATTCGAATGACGCATTTTCTGATCCCGATTTCAATAAAATTTCTTCAATTGAAGGCAGTGGAATTGATTGGGTGCATTTTGCCGTTCCTTTGTCAGCAGCAGTTGGAAATATAAGTGTGAAATCAAAAATGTATTATCAATCCATTCCGCCAAAATGGGTAGAAAATATGTTTACATACAGTACTCCAGAAATAAATACATTTAAAACGATGTATGATGGGGCCGACAAAAAGCCCATTTTGGTTGCAAGCGACAGCTTGATCAATGTACTCTTACCACTTTCTACTAACAGATTTTCCTTAAATGAACAAGTAAAAGTGTGGCCAACAATCACTATGGATGGCAATATTTATATTTCTTCTGAATATGGAACACTCATAAAGTCAGTGATTGTCTATAATTCTGCAGGGCAAATTCAATCAGAACTTCAAAATATTGGGTACCAACCTTCTATTAGCCTCTATTTACCTAATATTTCGGGGATATATTATATAAAAATTATCACCTGCACAAAAATAATTTATAAAAAAGTTGTAAAATCATGACATTTTGCTTATTTTGGTAGCTCAAACTAAAACAAAAGCCAAAATCATGACAAACTCTACTTTCCACAAAATGTTTTTTGGAGTATTCTGTTTTTCAATATTTACAAATATTGTTAATTCACAGACCGCTTTTACAAATTCGAACACCCTTACCCCTACAGCTACTCATAGTGGCTGCGCAATTTCTGTATCTGATATCAACAATGATGGTCTTGATGATATTGTTAAGATGGACCAGTCAAAATCACTTGTAATTGACATGCAGAATCAAAACGGGTCATATACACATTATAATTTAGGAGCTATATCAGCTTCAAATGTTTGGGGAATGGCAGTTGCCGATATTGACCACAATGGGTGGAAAGATATTGCAACTGGCAATAATGGAGCTATGTACCTTGTAAAACTATCTTGGACAGGAAGTACAATTGCTAAAACAATTATTACGTTAACTGGGTCATACTTTGTGCAAAATATCACTTTTGGTGATTTTGACAATGATGGTTGGGTAGACTTAGCCGTTTGCGATGATAATAATTACATGAAAATTTACAAAAACAACAGTGGCACTTTAGCTGCGACAACAACATTAATAAACACCAATATTAATCCAGGTTTGACTTACGGAGGAGACCCTTATGATTCTGGAAATTATGGAAGTGTTTGGTTAGATATCGACAATGATGGCGATTTGGATCTTTACATTGCACATTGTCGTCAAAGTACATCAAGTTATACAGATCAAAGAAGAAGAGATCGTTTATTTAAAAATAATGGTTCAGGTGTTTTCACGGAAAGTGCTGCATCAACTAACATTGAACCAGTTGGAGATTTTAAACAATCTTGGACTTCAAGTTTTGGTGATTTGGATAACGATGGTGATATGGATGTTTTACAAACCAATCACGGAGAAAACAGTCAAATTTTCAAAAACAATGGTTCAGCTGTTTTTACAGATGTAACAGCTGGCTCTGGGTTTTCAACTTCTTTTGATGCAGAGGAATCAATTTTAGAAGATTTTGATAACGATGGTTGGTTAGACATTTTCATTACTGCTTACAACGGGTCTAGCATAGTAATGTACCACAATAACGGAGACGGAACATACACAAATGTAACAGGTGCTTTTGGTGGTTCAATGAGTCCATTTTTATCATTTGCTACTGGTGATTTAAATCATGATGGCTTTATAGATATTGAAGCTTCTTATGGAAGTGGTTACAATACCCCAACTACAACAGCAGATGTTTTATGGTTAAACAATAAAAACTCAAATCACTTTATCACTTTTAATTTAACAGGTACTGCAAGTAATCAAAATGCTATTGGCGCTAAAGTTACTATTACTGGTGCTTTTGGAACTCAAGTTCGCGAAGTTAGATCAGGTGAAACTTATGGAACGTCTAATTCATTGCAAGTGCATTTTGGATTAGGTTCTAATACTGAAATCACATCAGCAGTAATCGAATGGCCGGCAGGAGGTACGACTACTTTCGGAACTCTTTCTGCAAATCAATTTGTTACAGCAGTTGAAGGAACATGTACAATAACTGGGAACATAATACCAGGACCATTTGCATATTGTACTGGAGGATCCGTAACACTAAATGCACAGCCTGGTTACACTTCTTATTTATGGTCAAACGGAGCTACAACATCTTCTGTCACTTCTACTTCTACGTCAAATTATAACGTATTAGTTAGTACAGCTGGTTGCTCAAATCTTTCACCAACAATTACTACTGTTCTTAATCCAATTGAAACGCCTACAGTTACAACTTCTGGAGTTAATTCATGTGCAGGCACTCTAACTTTAACTAGTTCAACAGCATCTGCATACAGCTGGACTGGACCAACAGGTTTTACTGCAACTACTCAATCTATTAACCCTACGTCAACAGGAACATATTCTTTAACGACAACAGGATTATGTCAAAACTGGACAGCAGCTCCTACAGTAATATCGGTTTTGGCTTCACCAAGTCCAACAGCTACAGGAGCTTCAGGACCTGGTCCTGCAACATACAATTTATCGGCCGCAGGTAGTGGAACAGTTAATTGGTATGCAGCTGCTTCAGGTGGTGCATCCTTAGGAACAGGGGTAGCGTTTACTACACCTACAATTGGCACAACTACCACTTATTATATTGATCAAACTACTATTTATCTAGGAGCAACTAATTCCACAGGTAAAGCAAATGGAAGCGGGTCAGCTGCAAGTACATCAAATGGGGGCCTTGATTTTAATGTTATTGCACCATGTACACTAACTTCGGTTAAAGTGTATGCAACAACCTCTGGTACAAAAACAATACAATTAAAAAATTCAGCGGGAACCGTTTTAAATTCATTTACTACAGGAATTCTTCCAGTTGACTCATCAGTAATAACGCTAAATTTCCCATTAACTCCTGGTACGGGATATCGTTTAACTCAATCATCAGCAACAACGACTCAACTAAAGAGAAACAATACAGGTGCAACTTATCCATATTCTGCAGCGGGGTATGTAACAATCACCAATGGTTATACAGGCGCAGCAACTAGTAGTGCCCAATATTACTATTATTATGATTGGAAAATCACCTCTCCTACTTCGTCATGTACAAGTGCTCCAAGAGTTCCTGTTGTTGCTACGGTTACACTAAGTGTTTCTGCAACTTCAACGATGGGCTCAGCTATTTTATGTAATGGTGGAAACACAACAGTTACTGTTGTAGGTTCTGGTGGAACACCTCCATATACAGGGGAAGGTGTATTTACTGTAGGTGCTGGAATTCATAATTTCACGGTTACAGATGCTACTTCTGCTACTTTTGTTACTACAATAACTGTTACGGAACCAGCTTTATTAATTTCAAATTATGCATCTACAGATCCAACAACTTGTTCTGGTGCAAATGGAGCAATTGATTTAACAGTTACAGGTGGCACTTCTGCTTATACTTTCCTTTGGAGCAATGGTGCTACAACTCAAAATATTTCGGGATTAGCTGCGGGTGTTTATAGCTATACAGTTACTGATGCAAACGGTTGCACATCAGCAGCTTCGTCTACATTATCAAATCCGCCAGCTCCGTCTGTAACAGTTGCAGTGCCAGTTGACACAGTATGTACATACAATTCGGCATTTACATTAACAGGAGGATCACCTACAGGAGGTGTTTTCACCGGAACAGGAGTTACTCTTGGATCGTTCAACCCGTCAGCTGCATCAGCTGGTTTTAATGTGATTACATACACGTATACCGATGCAAACGGTTGTTTTGCAGCATCAACTGATAATATATTTGTTGATGTATGTGCTGGTATTTCTTCTATTTCAGAATCCTTGTTCAGCGTATATCCAAACCCTACTTCTGGAATGTTGAACATCGAAACAGAAGCAAATGATAATACTATCTCTCTATTCGATGTTTTGGGAAATGTAATATATTCTGTTAAATCTAGCTCATTGAAAACAGAAATCGACATGCAAAATTTTGCTGACGGTATTTATTTCTTAAAGGTGGCAAACAGCAAAACTGTTAGCACTATCAGAATCATTCGTAGTAAATAATTAGTTTTATATTTTCTAAATAAAAAAGCCATCCTTACGGATGGCTTTTTTATTTATCTTCTCTCGTCCTGAAATAAGTTGTCACAAAAAAAGTAAATAAGACTTTTTGCACGAAGCAAATTAATCATCTGAAGGATCAGCAGCTTTTACAAATCCTGCTTTTTTAGGTTTTATTTTTTTCACAAAAAGCACATTGATCAATTCACTTTCCATTGTTAAAAGCGGACTAGAAATCCCGTTTGTAATAACCAATGGAACATTCTCGTAACGCGATTTTCTCTTTAATTGCTCAAATGCGCCGTCTTCCATTTTAATATACATAGCAATAACTTTCCCTTCTTTTACATCACATTTACCATTATAACATTCGGCATCTCCACCGCTTCTAATGGAAATAATAACATCACTATAGGTTCCATCCGCAACATCTTCGGCACCTCTATCCTGGAACTTCTGAGCCCATTTTGTATAACAATTGTTCTCTTCTTCTGCCTTTTTTGCCGTTTGGGCACTGCCAACAACAAAAAAACCTATTAAAAATGCTACTACAGTAAATATTTTTTTCATAATGAGTCGTTTATATTATTTTAAAAGTTTCATAAATATATAAAATCCAATCAATAATTTCAAATGTTATGCCAAAAGACTTAATTTTATGCTTCTTAAACTAAATTAACTATGAGCAGATCATTGATTGAAAATAACCTGAATGAAGCACAAAGGATTCTACAAGAGTTTATTTCAGAGCCCAAAAACATTGAAGCAATTGAAAAGGCAGGTAAGCTGCTTTCTGAATCGATCAAAAAAGGAAATAAGATCATTTCTTGTGGCAATGGTGGGTCTATGTGTGATGCAATGCATTTCGCGGAAGAATTAAGCGGGCGTTTCCGTGAGGATAGAAAAGCATTGCCTGCTATTTCAATTTCCGACCCGTCTCATCTTTCCTGTGTTGGAAATGACTATGGTTATGATAAAGTATTCTCCCGTTTCATTGAGGCATTGGGAAATAAAGGCGATGTTTTGGTTGCAATTAGCACCAGCGGCAATTCAGTCAATGTAATCAACGCGATCAATACAGCAAAAGAAAAAGGAATGAATGTTATCGGTTTAACAGGAAAAGACGGTGGGAAAATGGCAAAACTTTGTGATATTGAGATCCGGGCACCGCATTCGCAATATGCTGATAGGGCTCAGGAGATCCATATTAAAGTGATCCATTCATTGATCCATTTTGTTGAAACGGGTCTTTAGTTTTAAACATTGTTGGAACATTAACGGAATGGAAAATAACGCAACATACAATGGAAAGATCGTGAAGTTGAATACTATATTAACGTGTCCGAATTGTGGCAATGTTGCAAATGAGATCATGCCCACAGATGCCTGTGTTTATTTTTACGAATGCAGCAACTGCAAAACACTTTTAAAACCGCTAAAGGGCGACTGTTGCGTTTATTGCAGTTACGGTACAATAAAGTGTCCGCCAATACAGGCAGGTAATTGTTGTTGTTGATCTTAAAAAAAATTAAAAACAAAAAGCCTCCCACAAAAATTGCGGGAGGCTTTTTTATTTTTAAACCTTATTGATTATTGTTTGATCAATTTCAAAACAGTAGTATTTCCATTGATGGTAACATTCACAAAATACATTCCTGCATTAAATTTTGTCATATCAACAGGCAATGACATATTGCCATTTAATTGACCATACTCTTTGCTTCCTGCCAAAGCACCATCCACAGAATAAATCGCTACAGAAACAGTAGACGCTTTATCAAGATTCAACGCGATAGTAGAATTGTTAGAAGAAGGATTTGGATAGATACTCACTTGTGCATCTGGTGCAGAAGCAATATCATTCACACCAACACCAGAACCAGAAACATAACCATTAGTTACCGCTTCAGCAATAGTCGCTGTTCCTGCATTATCAATTTTACCTGTTGGATCGATGAATAAACCTACAATGTGAATTTTTGTATCATCAAATGAAGCTGGTAAAGTGAAAGAAAAATTCCAAGTAAACACTCCTCCGATTGATGTAGTTGCCCCTTCTGCATTCGGTATACCACCAAAATCAGGGCTAATAAAACGAGCCACATGATTATAGTTCATTAAAGCCGCTGCAACAGGACTTCCTAATAATTCGAAACCACCCATTGGACCTGCACCACCACCTGAATATGCATTCGATTGGTTGTAAGTACTTCCTGTACCTGATACACTATCTTCTGTAATCACACAAGCAATTTTATAGTTTCCAGAAATTGCTGATTGTAATGTACTTGTTACAGATACATTTAATACACGAGTGCTAGAATTATAATTAGCTCCGTTTACAATAAATGCTTTTGGTGCTATAACAATACGAGTTAAAAAATCTGTTTCCATGCTACCTGGATCAATCTCTGGTAAACGATCTACCAAAGAACTTGGATAACCACTAACAAGAGCGCCCATTGAAGCATCATAAGAAGCAACAGTCATTGGATCTCCATTGTGAACAGCGATTCCAGCTGTGTAAGTATCATAAAAATCAGCCATTAAATCCATAAAAACTGCACCACGAGGGCACCATTGACACCATGTTCCAGTAGCTTCTTCCACTACCACTACCTTTCCATTTGCTGGAACGATTGGATTATATGCTCTAGAGATAACATCATCTGTTGCATCTCCATCCGCACCTGCACCATTCACATTATTCACTGTAGCAGTAAAAGTGTTAGTACCAGAAACAAGAGTAAAAGGAGTTGGGAGGATTACATTTGTTGTAGCTAAAGAAGCCAAAGTTAAACCAGTAACATTTACTACCTGAGGTGTTCCTCCATTTAGATTTACAGAAAGATCAAATGAATTGATTATTGATGATCCAAAGTTCTTTACATCTACAGAAACGGTTTTTGCAGCTCCAACTACACCACCCGTTAAACGGGCTCCAATACCGTCACTTGCACCTACCAAAGTTAACATACCGCCAGAAAAAGAGGCGGCAGCATTAACTGTAGGAAGGGTGAACGGCGCTGTGTCATAAGAAACATCATCTACCCAATAACTTGAATTTGCATCTGGAGGAAAAATATCAATAGCGAAAACCTTATTAACGGCATTCGCCCAAACACCTTGAGATACCCCGTTCACAAAAAGTTCCCAATTACCGGTAGTTAAATTTGCTACAAGAGATAATTCAAACCAAGTACCAACAGGTTGAGGGCAAGAAATCATTACTGCACCTCCACTATTTTTAATTGATATAACACCACCTTGCATCCAACACTCTAAAGTGTAGGTATTCCCCATAACTGCGGTTCCTTGGAAATTGAAATAACCCGTTTTCCCAGCAGGTATTTTAAATGAAGATGTGAATGTGAAAATCCCAGAAGTAATTGGAGTTGTACCAAATGGTAATACAACGTCAGCAGGCCCACCAGTAGCAATAGTTGAAGAAAAATAAATCGATTGTGATCCTCCAACAGTATTATTATCAGTATTTACAACAGCGACATCATCCCCTGTTCCTCCAACCGTTGAACTCCAAGTTCTCCAGTTTGCCGATTGAATTCCCAATAAAGGAGTAGTTATGGTATAACTTTCAAAATCATCAGAGAATATTTGTGCTTTTGACGCGGTAACCGCAAGCAAACATCCTAAAGTAAGTGTCGTAATTTTTTTCATTTTTATTGGGTTTGATTTGTTTTTATTTATCAGCTAAAATACACTTAAATGCATGGTAAAAAAAATAAAAAGCGGTAAATTCTTAGTAATTGATGGCAAAAAACGATTTTATTTTATCTGCTGAAGTATGGAGGACTTTTGTACATTTACCGCCTACTCCCGAAATTTTATTATTCTTTTATGCTAGTCAAAACATTTGGCAGTGCCGTTTATGGTATAAACGCTACTACTGTTACGGTTGAAACAAATATCAATCCTGGAGTAAATTTTTTAATGGTAGGCCTGCCTGATAGTGCTGTAAAAGAAAGTCAGCAACGGATTGATGCTGCCTTAAAAAATAATGGTTATAAAATTCCAGGGAAAAGCATTGTTGTCAATATGGCTCCTGCCGATATCCGTAAAGAAGGTTCGGCATATGACTTAACAATTGCTGTTGGCATATTAGCCGCTTCCGAACAAATTCTATCAGATAAAGTCAGTGACTATATAATTATGGGGGAATTGTCATTAGATGGAGGATTACAACCAATAAAAGGAGTATTGCCAATTGCCATTCAAGCAAGGGAAGAAAAATTCAAAGGAATAATTTTACCGAAACAAAATGCGAAGGAAGCAGGAATCGTTGCCGGGTTGGAAGTTTATGGTGTAGAAAACATCAGAGAAGTAATCGGCTTTTTTAATGGTGAATTGGAATTGATGCAAACAATAATCAATACAGAAGACGAATTTTTTTCAAAGCTCAATGATACCGAATTCGATTTCTCGGATGTAAAAGGACAAGAAAATATAAAACGAGCATTAGAGATTGCAGCATCCGGTGGACATAATGTAATTTTAATTGGTCCTCCCGGAGCCGGAAAAACCATGCTTGCCAAACGTTTACCAACCATTTTGCCTCCGATGAATTTGCAGGAAGCATTAGAAACTACAAAAATCCATAGTGTTGCCGGTAAGATGGGGAAAAATGTAGGGCTAGTTTCCATCCGTCCTTTCCGGTCGCCACATCATACGATCTCTGATGTCGCTTTAGTGGGGGGAGGCGGGGTACCTCAACCCGGAGAAATTTCATTGTCACACAATGGCGTTTTATTTTTGGATGAGTTACCGGAATTTAAACGTACAGTTTTAGAAGTTATGCGTCAACCGTTGGAAGACCGAGTTGTAACAATTTCACGTGCAAAATTTTCAGTAGAATATCCTGCCAGTTTTATGCTAGTAGCATCTATGAACCCATGTCCGTGTGGATATTAAATTAACTATTTGTATATTCGTTAAAGTATTGTATTTTAGTCTTATAGTAAAATAAGTTTCGACCAATAAAGGATATTAATACCTGATTTACACGACTAAAATTCAGACTAAAACTTGAATTAATAAAAGAGTTAAATTTATCACACTATGGCGGTCTATAAAATAGATTCAAAAAAAGTACAAGGTCAAGATGGTCTTGTTTATCTGTATTTGTATAAACTGGAAACAGGTCAAAAACAACCTCAATTAGATTCATTAAAAATTAAAATCCCAGTAAAGTATTGGAATGCTCAGAAGATGAAAATATCTAAAGAGTTACCTGATAAGTATCTTAAACAAGGGTGTGATACCGTAGAGAAATTAAACAAATGGTTAAGTGAACAACTTGAAGAGTTCATTAAAGTAAATGGTGACTTCTCTTTTATTCCATCTGATGAAAAAACTATTAATGACTGGATAGATACCATCATTAAAAGAACCGTTAATGTTGGAACAAGAATGAGATATAAGAATATTAAAAATCTTGTTGAACAATTCCAAGAATACTACACAAAAGAGAAACTAAAAAAACTACCATCTAAAATTGTTTATTTCAAAAGTTTAGATGTAAACTGGATTGAGGCTTTTAAGGTTTGGTTAATTACAGTTAATGGTAATGAAAAGAATAGTAGTAATTTCAAAGTGAAGGCACTAGCTGGAATGATTAGAAAGGCTCACAATGAAAGATGGTATAGATATATGTTTTTCCCGTTTAATGGTGTTAAACATCAGTTTGAAGAAACTAGTGTGGAAATATTAAACTTTGAAGAACTAAAAAGATTTATCTCTACTCCATTAATAGAAGTTAGTAGAAGACGAGGTACGAAAACACCTAAAGAAATTCTTTGGAAAACACCAGTAGCGGAAAATATTAAATTAAGAAATAGTAGATATAAAAAAAGAGAAGAAGGACACCATACACTTGATGATATTCGCAACTACTGGTTATTTCAACTATTCACTCAAGGAATACGTGTGAGTGATTTAATTACTTTAAGATGGAATGATTTTACACAATCTGATGAAGGTCTTAGAATAAAAAAGAAAATGTTTAAGACTAAAAAGTATGTAGATATTCTAGTGACTGATAGACAAACTGAAATCATAGAAAAATACATCTTTAGATACAAAGAACTATTTACAGATGAATCTGTGATATTAGAAAAATTAATAAAAGACGATTCTTTTGCTAATGTTGAATCATACTATATTGAAGAAGAACCAGAACGTGATAAGAATGAGACTGTTTTGAAATTATCAGAATCTTATTTAAGTGATTGTTATCATTCTGATTTGAATGGTAATGGTTATTACTTTGGATATAGTGATATTGAAAATCTTAAAAGTAAAGTAGATGGTTGGGACTCAGATGGAACCGAAGGAGATGATTTTGAAACATTAACTAAATGGGTTGATGAACAAGTAAAGAACTCAAGATTAGAAATAAAAAGGAGACGGTTTAATTTAATTTGTTCTATGATACGAAGATTATCTGCACATAGACAATTCAAAACAGAATTTGTATTTAATCTAATGAGAAATAAATACTTTGATGGTTCATATACTGGTAGAGGAAAGGACTTCACCAAAGTTGGTGAGAACAATGATTTCGGATATATTAGTGAAGACCAGTATAGAGTTTTTCAATCCGCAAGAACATTATATAATAACCTATTAAAAATAGTTGCCTTTCAATGTGATATAAAAAAGAATCTAACATCACACATTGCAAGACATAGTTATACATCTCTTATGATTGATTTAGGAGTCAATATAGACTTGTTTGATATTATGACATCACTTGGACATAAACACATTACCACCACACAAGGATATGTTCAGAGATTCAGTAATAAGAAGATTGATAAATTGAATACTGTAATTAGTAATGCTTTGGGAAACTAAACTACCTACATATTAATTGAAGTTATTTCTGACAAGTTATTTGATGTCATATCCATTAGTATTAAATTTCACAATTATGTACTGATTTGTATATACAATATTACTATGAGATGTCAGTTAATATTCGGATTATCTTATTGTCTCTAGTCTGAGATTTAATTTCTCTTTCGACTTCCTTTTCCAATTCATCATTTAATTCATCTGAATTGACGTAATTATAAAGATGTTGGGGAAGATTATATTCTTCCAACACCTCAACTTTAGTCACTGAGACTTTGCTGTCATCCATCCAAG
>CANJPX010000003.1 GCA_947476185.1 Bacteroidota bacterium | reverse complement strand
AAATAAGATAGATCTGAAATAAAATGAAAACTATAAACCAAATTAGCAACATCGTTTTAAGAAAGGCAGCTTTCTTAGCTTTGCTGTTTTCTGCTTTACTAAATTTTTCAGTATCAGCACAAGACATCCACTTTTCTCAATTTGATGAGACACAGCTTCAGTTGAATCCTGCAGATGCTGGAGTACAGCATGAAGTAAGAATAATTACTAACTACAAAAACCAATGGCAGAGTGTTGGTTCTCCCTACAAAACATTTGCTTTTTCCGGTGAAACACGTCTGTTAAGAGATAAAAAGCACCACCTTGGTTTAGGGCTAGATGTTTTTTCTGATAAATCAGGAGACGCAAATTTAAAATCAAATCAGTTAAATCTTTCTCTCTCTGGAATTATCAAAGTAAGCGAATTCAGTTTTGTCTCTGCCGGATTGATGGGAGGCTTCGCTCAGCGCAGCATCACACTTGATGGATTAGAATGGGGAAATCAATACAATGGGACAAATTATGAAGCCTCATTACCAACGGGCGAAGTAGCAGAACCGGTAGCATTTAATTTTTTTGATCTGGGAGCCGGGGCTGAATACAGTTACGGAAATAGTGAAATGTACATTTCTGCAAATGATTCGCGAAGATTGAATATCGGCTTTTCAATATTCCACCCACACAACCCAAGCTATACTTTTTATGGTGACAAAACCCAGAACTTGCATACAAAATATGTTTTTCATGGAGACGCTTCTGTCGGTGTGAAAAACACGAATTTGATCTTAAAACCTTCTTATATTGTATTTATTCAGGGAGCGACAAAAGAAGTTACTCCGGGATTAATTTTCCAATACGTTTTACAGGAAGCGTCAAAATATACCGGTAATAAAAAACCTGCAGCCTTTTCTGTCGGAGGATACTACCGTATGAAGGATGCATTTATCGCCGTTGCAAAATTCGAGTATTCAAATTATGCTATTGGCTTGAGTTATGATGTAAACCTATCAAAACTCAGAACCGTAAGCAAAACCAGAGGGGGCTTCGAAATTTCATTACGATTCATTTCTCCTTCCGCTTTTGGAAAACGGATCTCCGGGAAATCAAAATTTATTTAATTCGGTTTTTTAGTTTAATAATTGGGATGAAGATGTTATAGTTAAGCGCAACATCTTTTTTTATTTTATGAATTGTTTGTCCCGAAACTTAAAAAAAATTCTATCTAAACATCCCCGATTTTCAACCGGCAAATGTAACTTGAAGGAAACTACCACCGCTCAAATCAGTAGCGCTCAAATAGGTGATTTGAGATCAGATACTTACCGGTAACGCTCAACACTTCGATGTTATTCTAAAAATTTTTTCTGTTTTACCTTCTTTGGAACTTGAGAAAAAAAGTCGAAGGCATTCCCATTTTGGTATTTTTCACTTGCCCGTTTGGTATTAATTCCCAGGAATGATGTAATTTTGAAAACTAAAATAATTTTTAAATATTTATGAAAGTGCTTAAAAAAATTGGGAAATGGTTTTTGATCATTCTGTTGATTTTGAATCTTGCCATCATCGTTACCGGGAAAACCTACTTATATAAAGGCGTTGCAAACACCTATTTAAAAGGTCGTTCTGGGCCGAGTATTGTTGAATATACTATTTTTGAGAACCGTGAAGTAGCTTCCGGAGCCTACATTCCTTGGCATCATTCTAGCCAATACAACACAAAAAAAATCCCTGCAGAAACAAAAAAAAAAGCTGATTCTTTGCAGACTGTGGCCTTTTTAATTGTAAAAAACGATTCCTTGATTCATGAGCAATATTGGGATGGCTTTGGAGAAGACTCTTATTCAAACTCCTTTTCAATGGCAAAAACTTTCCTGAGTATATTAGTAGGAATAGCAATTGACGAAGGAAAAATTAAAAGCCTTGACCAACCGGTTGGTGATTTTTTACCTGAATTTAAAACCGGTGAAAACGCAAAATTGACGATCAAACATTTGTTAACGATGTCGTCAGGAATAAATTTTGACGAGGATTACGTAAATCCTTTTGCCTACCCTGCTGCTGCCTACTATGGCTCCGACCTTAAAAAATTAACCGCTAAATATTCGGTAACTGAAGAACCAGGAAAAGTGTTTAAATACCTGAGTGGTAATTCTGTTTTACTTGGTTTTATTATTGAAAAAGTAACCGGAAAAACGATCAGTGAATATGCTTCTGAGAAACTTTGGAAACCCTTGGGTGCTAAAAACAAAGCGTTGTGGAGCTTAGACCATGAAAACGGAACAGAAAAAGCGTATTGCTGTTTTAATTCAAATGCCCCTGATTTTGCACGTTTCGGTCAATTATTTTTGGATAGCGGTAAATTCAACGGGACACAAATCGTGTCTGCCAACTATGTGCTAAACTCTGTAAAAGCTGCAGACCTGTTGGAAGCGGATGGAAGTAAGAATAATAAATATGGCTTTGCCTGGTGGTTAATTCCAGATTATAAAGGTCATACTATTTATTATGCCCGTGGTATCCTTGGTCAGTATATTGTTTGCATTCCAGATGAAAAAATGGTAATGGTCCGTTTGGGAAAAATACGCGAAAAGCAATTGCCGACCGACGATCACCCAAAAGATGTTTTCACATACATCGATGCTGCATTAGCCATGTATGGCAATTAGTTCAGTCGTTGAATCGTATGTAAGACTGTTTTTCTTGATTTAAAATTAAACATAAACTAAACCGTTACCTTGAGTTAAGTCGAAGGGTGTAATTCGTTAAAATCCTCAGCGTTGTTATGAAGAAAGATATTGCCCCGCCTTTAGTTGAAAATATTGCGGTTGCGGTTGTAAAAGAACTGAACGAATTAAACGAAATGGAATGGAATGTGTACTTGCTTAATTTAAAGAATGAAAAGATCGAAGGCGTTTTAGTGTCTTCCCATGGTTATGGAAATATCAACGGAGAAGATGTAAAAACTTCAACACTTAGACATTTTTTAGATGAGGTGCCGGCCAAATCATTTGTGAAATTCGAACCTATAATGGAAACGTTGTTTGGCTTAAACAACGAATACTGGGTTAGTTTTTTCTTCAATAGTATCATGTATGATAAAAAATACATTTTTTTACCTGAAACAATTAAAGAAGATAATTTTATTTTAATTCCATATATAAACAAGAAAGGCGTAATGATCAAATAATTAATTATGTTAGAAAATATAAAAATTACAAATGTTCTTTTTTTAGATGTTGAAACCGCTCCCCTCGTTTATAAATACAAAGATCTGAATGAAAAAATGAAACCCTTATGGGATTCAAAATTCCGATTTCAGCAAAATGAAACACCGGAATCCCTTTACAAAAAAGCCGGAGTATATGCCGAATTTTCCAAAATAATCTGCATCTCTGTTGGCTTCTTTAACGATGGCAATTTCCGTGTAAAATCTTTTTTTTCAGATGACGAAAAGAGCATTTTGGATGACTTTTCTTCCTTACTCAGCAAACATTTTAATCGTAAAGAACACCTCTTGTGTGCTCACAACGGTAAAGAATTTGACTTCCCTTTTTTGTGTCGGAGAATGCTTATTAATGGAGTGAAACTTCCGAAAGCATTAAATATTTCCGGTAAAAAACCTTGGGAAATAAATCACCTCGACACAATGGAGTTATGGAAATTTGGCGATTATAAGAACTATACTTCCTTAAATTTGTTGGCCAGTATTTTTAATATTCCGACTCCAAAAGACGATATTGATGGTTCGGATGTTGCACGTGTTTATTGGGAAGAAAAAAACCTGAAACGCATTGTCACCTACTGCCAAAAGGATGTTTTAACTGTTGCTCAACTTTTGCTAAGGTTTATGGGTCAACCTTTGATCGAACAGAAAAATGTCATCGTGACTTGATCTGGAATCAAACCCTACCTTAAAATAAATTAACAGGCAATTGCATTTCTGCCCTTGTTTTCTCACTATCTTTGTTACACAAATTATCAAAATGCATTTCTTCGCAAAAAAATTATTAAAAAACACATTTTATATTTCTTTATTCATCAGCTTTTTTAGCTCTTGTTCTAAACCCGAATCGGCATTAAGCAAATACGGTCCCGAACTGGAAGGCGTTATGCTTAGCGATTTTGGCACCTTCCGCGGATTTAATTTGGGAGAAAAAAAGGACACCGTTTTAGCAAAAGAAAAAAGCAAACCCTCTGAAGCTGACGAAGGATATTTATATTACGAATCCAAACTGAACGATTCCAACTCTTATAATATTTCTTATACATTTGATGAAGGAGGATTAGACGAAATCCAATCAGATATTTATATCCACAACCCCAATAATACCGATAAGGTTTTTGACTCTTTTAAATCGTATTTCGATGACCATTTTGGCAAAAGTGAGGACCACCAGGGGTTTACCGTTTGGACCGTAAAATCTGCAAAATATGGTGATGTCCGCATAAATCTCAGTGACGAAAGTACCTCATTTACTATCCCCGGAAGTCCGGGTAAAATTGCTCTTTGGATCTATCCCGACAACGAATAATAACCTTTAAAAACTTTTTAGGCGTGTTTATTGGGCTTCTGTCGTATTGAACTTGCATAATTCCTTAACAAAATGTACTTTTAGCACTCTTTGAAAAAAATCCATGGACGATGGCTAAAGAAACCCTATTAGAAGTTAAGAATTTAGTTACCGAATTTCGCACAGAAGAAGAAACAGTTAAGGCTGTTAACGATATTTCGTTTACTCTTTCCAGAGGAGAAACCATTGGAATAGTTGGAGAATCCGGCTCCGGAAAGTCTGTTACTGCGCTTTCTGTAATGCGTCTGATACCAAACCCTCCGGGGAAAATTACAGGTGGTGAAATCATTTATCACTCCAAAACAAAAGGCCCTGTTGACATTGTAAAGATTTCTGAAAAAGAAATGCGTGAACTTCGTGGAAACGAAATTGCCATGATTTTTCAAGAGCCAATGACATCGTTGAATCCTGTTTATACCTGTGGCGACCAGGTAATGGAAGCCATTCTATTACATCAAAAAGTTTCAAAAAAAGTAGCTAAGGAACGTACGATCGATCTTTTTAAAGAAGTTCAGCTGCCTCGTCCGGAAGCCATTTTCGACAGTTATCCTCACCAGATCTCCGGTGGACAAAAGCAACGTGTAATGATCGCCATGGCAATGAGTTGCCAGCCAAATATCTTAATTGCCGATGAGCCCACAACAGCACTCGACGTAACTGTTCAAGCAACGATCCTGGATCTGATGCTTAAACTTCAACGCGAACACGACATGGGAATTATGTTCATTACCCACGATCTTGGCGTTATTGCTGAACTTGCCGATAAAGTGGTGGTAATGTATAAAGGTAAGATCGTTGAACAAGGAAGTGTGATGGATATTTTTGCTAACCCCAAACACCCTTATACTAAAGGGCTTTTAGCATGCCGTCCGCCATTAAACAAACGTTTACACTGGTTGCCTACCGTTTCGGATTTTATGCAAACCAACGACATGGGGGAAATGAATGAGAGCATGCAATCTGTTTCGGAAGTAACAGAAAAGCTTGTTGTGTCAAAGGAAGAGCGCGAAGATTATCACAAAAAAATATATGCAAAGGAACCCATTTTGCAGATTAGAAATTTAAAAACTCATTTCCCTATAAACAAGGGACTCTTCGGAAAAGCAAAAGATGTTGTCAAAGCTGTTGATGATGTTTCATTTGATGTTTTCCCAGGGGAAACACTTGGCTTGGTTGGAGAATCTGGTTGCGGAAAAACTACCCTAGGGAGAACTATTTTACGTTTAGTTGAGCCTACATCCGGTGAAATTATTTTTACAGGAATAAATATTACAAAACTTGATTCAAAAAGTCTCCGGAGTTTACGCAGGGATATTCAAATTATTTTTCAAGACCCCTACTCTTCACTAAATCCGCGCACCACAATCGGGCAGGCCATTATGGAGCCGATGCAGGTGCACAATATTTTGAAGAACGACAAAGCCAGAAAAGAACATGTGATTGAATTGTTGCAGCGAGTGAATATGAATGAATCGCACTTTTACCGTTACCCTCATGAATTTTCCGGTGGTCAGCGCCAACGGATATGTATTGCGAGAGCATTGGCATTAAGACCGAAATTCATCATTTGTGACGAGTCTGTTTCCGCGCTAGATGTATCCGTTCAGGCGCAGGTTTTAAACCTTTTGAATGAATTAAAAAGAGAATTTGACTTCACGTATATCTTTATTTCCCATGACCTTTCCGTTGTAAAATTCATGAGCGACAGAATGGTGGTAATGAACAAAGGGAAAATAGAAGAGATGGGCGATGCAGACGAGATCTATAACCACCCAAAAACTGATTACACCAAAAACTTAATTAATTCCATCCCTAAAGGACAACTGGAGGATATTAAAGCATCTATCAATAAAAAAAACAGCTTGCTTGTTAAATAATTTTATAAGCTTTTGCTGACGATGAACTCTCATAAAAAACGAATACTCATTTACTGCTTATGTATCGGTTTCGGGTTTTCGGGTGCGTATATTTTTCTCAGAAAAAAAAATATTCCTATTGAAAATACAACAACTGAATCTGCATCAAAAAAAGATTCCCTTATTATCACTTCCTTATTAAAAGAATCATTTGATCTGGAAAACAATAATGAAGTTTTCATCACAACGGACAAATCTTTTACAGGAAAAAAAAGTTGTAAACTCACGCCGTCCATTGAATATGGTGTTTCTATCAATAAAACAATAAATAATATTCCGTCGTATAAAAATCTGAAAAGCATTTCTATCACCTACAACGGCTTTCCGGGAAAAGAAAATGCGGATGCCTTATATGTCCTTTCAATTGATGACGGTAGCGGGAAAAACATGTTTTGGGGTAGTCAGCCAATTGTGTTCAACAACAAAAATGATTGGTCCAAAGCAAGAGCGGATTTCATAATTGCTCCTGAACTTTTAAATCCGGATTATAAAATTGTTGCTTATCCCTGGAACAGAAATAAAAAAGAGTTTTTTATTGATGACCTGCATATCGATTATGTCGGAACAAGTGTCATTCAAAACGCTCCTGCAACACAATCAGAAAAAAGCAATTTGTTTTTTGATTTTGAAACAGAAGCAAGTCTTTCCAACAACGACAATGTGAAAGAAACAACAGCTCATTCTGGCAAAAAAGCATTTGACTTAAGCGGAGGAAAAGAATACGGTCCTGTAATAAATAAGAAAATAAGCGAACTGGGCACAAGCATTCCAAAAAAGATCAGCATGAGCGTTTGGGTGTTTCCTCTTACCGACAACCCCAACACTGTTTTAACAGCCTCTATTACGAACACTAAAAATGAAAACGTTTTTTGGGAGGGCAAAAGCACCGAGAACAGATCCTTTCCAAAAAATAAATGGACAAAAATAAATGCCTCCTGCTTTTTACCTGTAGAAAAAATTTCTCCGGATGATGTTTTAGGTGTTGGCGTTTGGAATAAAGGGAAATCGGATATCATTATTGATGACCTGGAGATCGTTTATGGTGAAAGCCCGGAACGAAGAGGAACTCCTTCAACAATTGACGCAACAGCGATCTATGAGAAACGGTTTATTGGAGAAAAAAATAAGCCTCCTTTCAAAACGATCTATTTCGAGAAACAAGAAATTAAAAATGGAAATTCTACGTCCATTACTCCCTCAGATAAAAAAAATATCGTGGATAATTTTTCTCCTAATGATGAATACCTTGTCGGGGATCTAGTTCCCGATAAAAACAATTTAGAGGAAATCATTTGCATCAAGGACGGAAGTCAGGGATTGTTCACTTACTCTCCCGAAAATAAAGTTTTCATGAAGTTGTGGGAAAACACAAACACTTTGGACTCACTTTGGAATAACAACAATACAGCCTATTGTGGCGATTTTAATACAGACGGGAAAATGGATGTCTTGTTGGTCAACAAAAAAAATAATGACTGGAAAATAATTGATTTTGTTTCTAAAAAATGGGTCCTTGTTTCACAAGGGAACAAACCGAAAACAGAGTGGATCACAAAAAAGACAACTGTTAAATCAGGGATCATCAATTCTAGTGACGCTATTTACCCGGGCCAATATGCTGACAACACATTAACATTTTTAAAATTTAATACTGATTGGCGCTTCGACCTGAAACTGCTTGAGCAAAATGGGAACGATTATACAATTCTTGGAAATATTGATTTTAAAGGTTATCCCGATGATCACAATCCAAAATATTATGAATTTGTTAAGATCATTCCAGGAAAATTTTTATCTGCTACTAAAACATCTTTAATTGTATTGACGAGTAATTGTGTTGACGCAGAGTTTGATGGTAAGCATTGTAAACAAATTGATAATATGCCTCAGCTGCCGAATAGCACACAGGTGTATAATATGTCAAAATGAAAAGGATCACCACTGATTACACAGATTTACACAGATAAAAATGAAAAATTTGTGTCACCTGTAATTTAAAACAACTTGCCATAAAGCAAAATTTTGTGATAAAAAAAGAAACGTATAAATATAATCCGTGCAAATCCGTGAAATCGGTGGTAAAAACAACAAGGTAAAAATAAGACACCACAGATCACTCAGATTTCCACAGATAGGGGGTTAAATTCTGTGGTTAAGTATAAGTGGTTAAAAATATAAAATGTTAGAAAAAAATATATATAATCCGTGTAAATCAGTGAAATCGGTGGTAAAAACCACTTTGCTCATGGCTACCACATATCTTCTTTTTTCCTGTGGCCGAGACGCTAATACGCAAACCGAAATCTTAACCTGCACCGACTTTACCGTCCAAAACTTTTCTCCAATCGCTAACTGGCAAACCGATAGCGCTTTACAAAAAACAATTTTTCTCGATTATGATAATGCTACTGGCGGGTTCGTTGTTCCTTCGGTGAAACAATTAAAAGGCGGCGTATTCTCATTTCAATTTGAGGTAAAGAACAATGCCTCGAAACCACAAAATTTATATTACAAGATCTATTACCAAAACGAGAGTTATAAATTTCCGGAATACGATTCAGTTTCTAACGCTGAAAATGCACTGGCCGAAGAAAATTTTTATGGCAGTTGGGAAAATACCTCTACCACATTTAAAAAAATAGCAGTTGAAGGGGACAACGGTTTTCACAAAATAGAAGACGCCTTTCGTATTATCGGTAACCCAAGAAACGAAGACCGTTACATTCAAAAGGGTATAAATAATCGCTGGCAGCGGAATCCGCGTGTAGGCAATTATAGTTTTTTATTGGTCATCGCTTCCGAAAATGATCTGAAAAACATTCCAGCTATCATCCAAAAGATTGATCAAAAAGATAAAGATCATTTTGCTAATCCCTATTTTTTCTTCTGCTACGGAGAAGGAAAAAAAATGAAAAGCACTATTGCAACAGTTTCCAGCACACAACTAAAAGTTGTTGCGCAACCAAACTTGGGTGCCGGCATTTATGTAGATGATGCACGTTTTAACGGCGATATTGATAAATCACATTTTTGTGCAACCTGCGGACAAGACAGTAATTTATATTATAATGCGCCTATTCAACAGTTCATTAATTATGTAGATATGTCTACGAAAATGGATAACATTCCGGTTATTGCGGATGTGCTGAAAGACAATTATTCTAAAATGGATTATAACTGGAACCGTTCTTTTTATACCAAAGACGAATTAATCCCCACCATTCTTCAAACTTCTAAACATCCTTGTGCAACAGTATTTTCAGATCCGAAAGAAAAGAAGATCATTATAAAAAATCCGAAAACAGAATTTGGTGAGTGGAAAAAAGAAAGTGTTGGAATTATTACCCGTCACGGTTTAACCTATGGAAAATATCGTGTTAAAGTAAAACTTACAGAGTTGTTAAATAAGAACAATGTGTGGAATGGATTGACCAATGCAATATGGTTAATTACACAAGGTGGCGGTGAGTGGAATTTCCGCAGAAGTTGTAATAAAGATGGCTATATGGCATCGTATTGGGGCGGTCCGAACGATAAACGAATTCCAGCAGTTGACTATTCCGAAATAGATTTCGAAATTTTAAAAACCCCTCCTTATTGTCCTGATTATGTTTTTCCTCCTGTATATAAGAATGCCGGTGACAACAATAAAAACAACAGCAGCTGGAATATTCCATTGCCGGAAGAAATTACAAATACAGACGGCAATGTCACAGTAGCATGTACCAACTGGGATATGGCTTGTCACGAGCCAAAAAGTTTTGGCATTGGCTGCAATCCCGTTAACTATAAAAATCAAACTTTTGAAGCGCACCGCTGGGATCAAAACTACAGAGCCTTAACAGAAAAGAAAGAGGAAAGTGATGATGAGTTATTTGCTTCCGACTTTTTTTATTTCGAGATCGATTGGCGACCGACTGAGATCATTTGGCGTATTGGCGCAAGTCCTGATAAGATGCGTGTAGTAGGTTATATGAATGACAAAGTAACTTCTATCCCAAACAATCAGATGTTATTAATTATTACCCAGGAATATCACAATACAAAATGGTGGCCCGGAGCGCCTTATTCTCAGGATAATTTGCCCTTTCCTCTGAATGATATTCCCGGAGAAATATATGATTTAACGATTGAGTAAAATTTATTATGGTTTTTAGTAGCGCACTTTTTCTTTTATACTTTTTTCCCATTTTCTTTTTGGTCTACTATTCCATTCCTTTTAGTCTAAAAAACATTTTTCTTCTTTTAGTCAGTGTTTTGTTTTTTACGTGGGGCGCTCCGGTATTTACCATTGTTGCTTTATCCTCCATCCTTGTCGACTTTTTTATTGTCAGGCAGCTCTTTCATTCTTCGGGCAAACAAAAAAAACTTCTGTTATTTATTTCTGTCTTTTTTAATTTGGCGCTTCTGGCCTATTTTAAATATGCAAATTTCTTTGTCGATAACATTAGTCAATTCGCTTCTGTTTGGGGCGCAAGCGGCATTTCCGGCTGGACAAAAGTAATTCTCCCTGTCGGGATCTCCTTCTTCACATTTAAAAAAATATCTTATTGTTTTGATGTGTACAGGAATACGCATGCTCCTTTCACTAAAATCACAGACTATGCCTTATTCATTCTTTTGTTTCCCGAATTAGTTGCCGGGCCAATTGTCCGTTTTAATGAAATTGCAGATCAAATAACGGATAGAAGAGATCAGGAAACGATAGACAATAAACTGCTGGGCTTGTTCCGTTTTATCATCGGTCTTTCAAAAAAGGTACTGATCGCAAATGTTTTAGGGGCAGAAGTAACAAAAATATTTGATTCCAACATTATCGAATTAAGTACACCCATTGCCTGGCTGGGAATACTGGCATATACCTTCCAAATTTATTTCGACTTTTCCGGTTATTCCGATATGGCAATCGGTTTAGCAAAAATGATGGGATTTACTTTTCCTGAAAATTTTGACAATCCCTATACTTCACAAAGCATCACAGAATTTTGGAGACGATGGCACATTACTTTAGGTCGCTGGATGCGCGACTATTTATATATTCCACTTGGAGGAAACAAAAAAAGTACTTTCAGAAGTTATTTGAATTTGATCATTGTCTTTTTTCTTTCCGGATTATGGCATGGCGCCTCTTGGAATTTTGTTATTTGGGGTTGCTTTCACGGCTTCTTTCTGATTGCCGATAGAGTATTTCTGTTAAAATTTTATTCCAAGATCGGAAAAATACCAAGTATCATTATCACTTTTTTTATTGTGATGCTTGGTTGGGTATTATTCAGAACGGATGACCTAAGCGATGCAAGGGATTATTTCTATAAATTGTTTTGTTTCGACTTCTCGCCAAACAAATTCTATTTCCTCAACGATTTTTTCGTGCTTTTAATTTTAGCCTTTGTTTTTTCTTTTGCCGGAATAGCAAAGCCCTTTGTCCGCTTGCAACAAACTATTCTCTTCGATCATTACAGCAATAAAAAGACAATCGTCCTTGGAGTTTTTTATTTTGTATTATTATTTATTTCTGTCAGCTCTATCATCGGCTCAGGTTTTAACCCCTTCATTTATTATAGATTTTAAAAAATGAAAAACGGAAATAAAATAAAATATATTGTTTTTTGGATCTTCATCCTCTCTCTTTTTATTCCAATGATACAAAAGAAGTTTAAAGTTGTTCATGAACGATTGTTGGAGGGCTATTTTCAAACAGAGTCCTTTCCTGATTTTTCGGACAGTTTATTCAAAGAAGGAGTATTTCAACAAAAGTTTGAAACGGCAGTATCAGACAATATCGGCTTTTACGATTTTTTTGTGAGATGTCAGTGTCAATTAAATTATAGCCTTTTCAATATTTCGAAAGTCCAATCGGTGGTACCGGGAAAAAATGGGTATATCTTCATGCGGAATTATATTGATGCTTTCGTTGGTAACGATTTTAAGGGAGAAGCAGCCATTGATATCGAAACAGAAAAAGCACTTGTTGTTCAGCGTGCCCTAAAAGAGAAAAACATAGATCTGATTTTCGCATTTGCTCCGGGTAAGGGAAGCTATTTTTCGGAATACATTCCAGATGACCTCAAAAGAAATATGAACGTGGAGAAGACGAATTATGCCTATTATATTAAATCCTGCACCAAGGCAGGATTGAATGTTATCGATCTCCGCAAGTACTTTTTATCAATGAAGGATACCATTAAATATCCTCTTTTTTCACAAATAGGGGTTCATTGGGGTGATTATGGGGCTGTGCTTGCAATTGATACCATATCAAAATACATCGCACAATTACGGAACGTTAATATGAAACGTATAGTCATTAGTGATTTTGAAATGAGAGATACCATGAAACGCGGTGACTATGATGCAGCCAGTCTTTTAAATACCTTTTCGCTTCCTCCGCACTTTCCATTGCCCTATTTAAAATTAAAATATACCACTAGTTCCTCGGACATAAAACCGAACATGTTAGCCATTTCCGACAGTTATTTTGCCTGTATTCAAGTAACAAATGTTTTGGACAGTGTTTATTCCGACTGGAGTTATTGGTTGTATAACAGACAAAAATCATCGGTAAAAGACAAACCCTTCGACCTTAGATATGAAATAGAAAAGCGGGATGTGATTTTGATAATGGGAACCGATGGAGCCTTGTATCGCTTTCCTCACGGCTTTATTGATCAGGCTTACGAATTGTATGCAAAAAAAGATGCCGCTTATAATTCGCTTCAATTGAAGGAATTTAGGAATTATATATTAACAACCCTTGAGAATATTAATAACAATAAAAAATGGAGAAAATCACTTATTGAAAGCGCCAAAAAGAAAGGGGTATCTAAAGAAGTTGAATTTTTTAATAATGCCAAATGGTGTTATGATCAAGAAAAACTTAAAAAATAAGCTTCTTCTCAGCTTTTTTTCGTTTATTTATTAAAACAAATACAATTATAATATGACACGGAAATTAATAATTTATTTATTTATTATCGCATTAGGCTATTTTATTGTTTTTAAATTTGCCTATAAAGCACTAGAAAATGAAAGAGTTTATACCTCTCTTTTTTCCTCCTTCATGCCTACCTATGAAAATCAAAATGGGGCAATATACCACGTTAACAAGCCTTTTTCTAAAATTTCTGAAGCCGGATATGAGATAATGGATGCGGCACATTATGCATACATAAAAAACAACTTATATACCGTTGACCCAAATGATACCGAAACAAATTTCAATTATGGCTTTTTTCCTTTGTTTCCAATTATTTGGAAGTTTTTTTCCGGGTTAGGCATTATTACCCTTAATTTTTTTTTACATTTTGCCGCAATTGTGCTTTTAGCGTTTACTTTTTGTAGAAATAAAATTATTATCGCTGTAATTACTGTTATTGCACTGCCTACTTTAACCGTTTTTCTTCTTCCTTATACCGAGGCGTTGTTTATGTTTACAATTAGTCTTGCCTTGTATGGCTATAAAGAAAAGAATACTCCATTATACATTATAGGGTTAGCACTTTCTTCTGCAACCAGGCCTGTGTTCCTTTTGTTTTTGGTAACCCTTTTTGTGACCGAAATCTTTCAATATTTGCGTAATAAAAAAACAGATCGCATGCACATCTTGATTTCATCGGGAACCGTTACTCTGGTTACCCTACTTGTTTCTTTATTCCAATCTTTTTTTCACAAGGGCTCACTCTTTACATTTATGTCTGTTCAAAAACACTGGGGGACATTTTTCAGGATTCCAGAAACAATTAATGACTGGTCAATGGAGGGTTATGGTATGAATGTTTGGGCTCTATTATTTTGTTTTGTTTTCGGTACTGCTGTTTTAGTTTCGACTTTAGTAAAAAAATCAAAAATAGAATCCAATTTTGACTACTGGTATTATTTTTCTTGGGTTTACCTAATATCAACCTGCTTATATGTATTATTTTTTCAGGGAGGGTGCCTACACAGTTTGTATCGCTATACGCTTTGCTCACCATTCTTTTATGTAATTCTTTTTCAGCATATCAACAGCCAAGAAGCTGTACCGTCAAGGTTTTTTGTTATTCTTTCTATTCTGTTTTTTATAGCTTGTATAATATTCTTGAGACTTATTGGTTACGGCCAACAACTAGATTTCTCTAAACTCGGTTTTGTTTTGCTAACAATCAACCTTCTTCTGTATATCATAAAGTCTAAGCTTAGCGATCGATATAGATATATAGGCTATTGTTCCCTTATTTTGTGTGGAATTTTTTGGAACTGTTATTTATACAATATGTTTTTTTCTAAAGCTTGGATTTTTTTATAAATTTTATCTCTGACAAACGTTGATAACCTATTAATGAATTTTAAAATTATAGAAAGGTGGTGAAAATAAGTAACTGATTGTTTTAGCAAAATTTATTATTAACTTATAATTTAAACGAAGATGAAAAAGACGTAACTACATTATTGCAAAGCTTTAGCAAATGTAATTTTAAAATCGTCTATAAAAAAGGCAGGGGTGTCTTGGTTCCAAAAATAAACCTTTAGTAAATCTCCTTCTCCGAGCTCTTTTGGTATAACTGTCGTATTCAATATTTCTGTCCACGTTTTAGGTGAATGAACCCTTTCAAAAATTGGCATCTCTTGCCAATAAAAAATTTGTCCACTTTTTTCTACCGAAATTATTAATTTTCCATTCGGAGTACTTTCATAATATACCTGAGCATCAATGCTGATCTCTGTGCAGCCCCTGAGCTCTCTTGCTGTTTTTGCTATTCCGACACTATATTGATTTTCCTTGTTGATTTTATTTGCAAAACTGCCTGACAGAGCTACTTCTTTTACTATTCCAATGGGCAATTGACACACCGGGTTAGGCTCCATATCAGTTTTAAAAACTAAAACCGTATCATGAAGCTGCTCTCGAATCCCGGTTTGAATTTTCCAAAAATCGTCCTTGGTAGGATTACGTTCATTAACAATTTTTATAGGACAACACTCTTTTCCATCGCGTTTAAAAATTGTCAATGCAATATTCCTTTCAATATAGTCATTACAAATTTTGAATTTATTATCCAATAAATTTTGTTTTATTTTCTCTTCAGGGTCTTCAAATTGACGGTGAGCCTGAACAAATAAAACCTGATCAACACTGTCCATATTTACAGCTTGCCAACCGTAAGGACCCCCCTTTGAGCAATACACTTTTTCATCAGCCAATCTTTTAATGCTGTTGTTGTAATCCTTAAAGGCCTCCGGGTCATAATAAAAACAAAAGTCCTTAAATTTATAGGATGCAGAAACAAGTATAATGGTTTTTTTGTTTTGCAAGGATCTCACTTGAGAAACGAGCGAGCGCCAATCATCTTCCTTTTGCGGTTTTGCATCAAACGCCAATAATAGAAATCCTAGTAATGGTAAAAAAACAATTACCCTGACAATGATATTCATGTTCAAATTTGCAATAATATAGGCTGTGAGAAGGCAAAGCCCGATACTTGAATATAAAAAATACCTCAATAAAAAAACAGGAGAAAATTGAGCAATGATGTAATCTAATGCTATTGGAAGGAGATACCAAACCAAAAATATAATATAAATTTTAACATCAAATTCTTTAATGAAAAACTGAAACCGCTTGTTTAAAAAAATCATCACCACCGATGATAGAATTATCGTAGAGAAAATATAAAACAAGAACTCATTTCCATTTAACCAAAAAATAAAAAATTTCAACTCCCCAAAATGAGGCGCCTCCAACCAAAAACTTCCGCTTTTAGGCAGATTTGCGAACATTACTTTTGCCCAAGGTAAAAAAAGCGCCACTACCAAAAACCCGCTTACTAAATAATGTATAACTGCTTTTCTGTTTTTTCCGACATACATCCACACACAAAGAAACTGGGTTAACAAAATAAAGATGCTGAGATAGTGTGAAAAAAGTAAAAGAAAATTGACCAGCGCCAACAATAACACTTTGCCTTTTGTTGGTTTGTTTAAGATGTCAAAATAGAAATAAAACGAGCTAATGCATAAGAACTGTACAAGAGGATATACACGTGCTTCGTGAGAGTAAAACAGCTGGACATTTGATAATAAAAAGAGTAAACACACAATGATTGTAGCTTCTTTATTCAAGAATTTCTTTGAAAAAAAGAACAAAACAATAGCGCATAAAACGCTTAGAATTACTGAAAGGGACTTGGCAGAAAAATCGGATACACCAAAAATCATCATCCAAAAATGCAAGGTAACAATTTGCATCGGAGGGTTTTGATCATGCAAAAAAAGATCTCTTAGTTCACTTAAGGGTTTTTGAGCATGGTAAATACTATAGGCCTCGTCCCCATAAATACTTTCTTCGGGCAGGTAATAAAACTTTGAAAACAAATTCAGTAAAACAAAAGCAAAAAAGATCAGGTACCAGACCTCCTTTGATTTCCAAAAATTTTTCCTAAAAGGGATTCTGACCATTGCTATTTTTGATTCGCATTTTTAAGAGTGACAGTATTCTAAAAACGCCCAATCCGCTTTAAGGGTTTTTCTTTTTATAATTCGAATAAAAATTAAAAACTAATATTAACGCAACTAAAGGAAGAACCCAAATAATACGAGCCTCGAGCCTGTCTAGAACGTTTGCTAAAGCGCCTGTTACAAATGCATTAAACAAAATTGCTGTTAAACAAATCTTTAGAAAAAACAAAAAGGTTGTATCAATTTTTTCACGAAGCTCTCTCTTGGAAAGAAAAACAAAAACAATAATAAGAGAAATAATTAGCAACCAAAAATGTCGTTTATTAATCTCTACAAAATTTAATTGCCACCTGTTTTGAGTACTATTACTAAATTGTTTTAACTCATAAGGGAAATGTGTTTCAATTGAAATATATGGGGCACTTTTGTTGTCATACCCAATTAATCCATCACCAATATCATTTCTAGTAAGTTGACTAAAAGTTGCAAGCATTGCTTCACCAACATTAGCACCAAAATATTCTGTAGAAAAAAAAATTCTCTCCAAAATTATATTATACTCCTCAGCGCTCCATGCCCAAGAACCTGTTTTAGAAAATGGTCCATTATCACTCCAAATGAATGTAATTGCTGAGTTTGGGAGCATATCCTTATATAAACACATACAGTTGTTTCCAACCATAAATTGGAATTTTTGATTATCCGATCCGGCCGAATCGCCAAGATTTAATTGCACTCCATTTTCCTGATTACTTTGAAAGATCTCAAGATATTTGTTATTATTTTTGTTTATTATATAAAATGAATTGCTATCTGAATTTGTTGAAATAAATTTAAACAACTGTTCATCTGTAAGTCTTTTAGAAGCTTGAAAAATATTATTCCTATTTAAAACAGAGTCGTACTTGGCTTCAAAATATAGATTACTATGGACAGACAAAAGGCGAAACCAACCCTTTTCTCCCTTCACAATTTTATATTTTTGATTTGTTGCTCCTGTAAAAGACCACTGCTGAACACTCCCCCCGACATCTTTACTCAGTCTAGAAATATCAACAGCTTTTTTGCTGTGTTTAGCAAATAAAAAATATTCTGTTGAGTCATTCAATTTTTTTACTAAATATTTATCGCAGTTTTCTTTTAAATAACGATCAACGATACCGTTCTCGATATTTTTTGCCATTAAAAAAACGTGAGGACTTCCTGATATCTCGAACTTTTGACCATAATGAAAATTTAAAAGTGGTGTAATTATCCATGCAGATAATATTGTAAACACCGCTAAAACATATCTCCCTTTATAAACAATTTTTTTAGTAAATGCCTTGCTGTACAATGCATATAAAAATGTTAAAATAGTTAAAATGGAAAAAATTAACATACTAGAATTGTGCACCAAACAGGATACCAATAATATCAATGTATTAATGGTTGTCACTGCAGCATTTTTCTGAGAAAGAATTATTAAAAGAAACGCCAACAAACCAATACCCACAAAAATATCTGGCATTATTTGCCCGACAAACCAAGATACACTGCTAAAACAAGTTAAAATAATCAAAAGGGCAAACTTGCTGGCTTTACTATAAAAATCAGCAGTATATTTGTTTATAGTCTGCCATAAAACAAATGAAAGCATTAGTGCTTGGAAAAACACCGTAAACCAAAGGCTTGAAGCAAGGCTAGAGTGTCTAATAAACAAACCGTAAAAAATTGGACGGTCAATCGGAACCCAGCCCTTGAAACCACTGCCTATATATGCTCCAGAATCGGACGTCACCATTGGAAACCCGTTGTAAAACGCGGCATACATAAGAATAACCGCTCCTAATAATATCCAGGAAAATACTCTTTCTTTTTTTATTTCTGACATTCTTATTTCTTTCTTATTTACGAAAAAACATTGTATTTAAATATGCACCACATAGCCCGGAATGCATCCTTCCAGCCTATTTTTTTCCCTTCTTCGTATGTTCTTCCATAATATGAAATCCCAACTTCATAGATCCGGATTTTGGGCACTTTAGAGATCTTTGCTGTTACTTCCGGCTCAAAGCCGAAACGTTTTTCTTTGAGTATAATATTTTGAATAATATCTGTCCTGAACAATTTATAACAGGTCTCCATATCCGTCAAATTTAAATTGGTGAACATGTTGGATAAAGAAGTCAAAAATTTATTTCCTATGGAGTGCCAGAAAAACAAAATGCGATGAGGCTTTCCTCCTATAAATCGTGAACCAAATACAACATCGGCAAAACCGTTTAATATCGGCTTTAATAGAATATTGTACTCTTCCGGATCATATTCCAGGTCAGCATCCTGAATAATCAAATATTCCCCTGTCGCTAATGAAATTCCTTTGTGCAACGCGGCCCCTTTGCCTTGGTTATATTCCTGATTAAACAATCGAATATCGGATTCTTTATTATTAGCAATATATGCCTCTATTACCTCTTGCGTATTATCCTTGGAGCAATCGTTCACAATGATCACCTCTTTTTGAATAGCATAGCTAAGCTTCACGGCTAGCACTTTGTTCAGTATTAAGTGTATTGTAGCGGCTTCATTGTATGCCGGAATAACAATTGATAATTTTTTAATGGACATTGTTCTTAATTTAACTTTGATATTTTAATGTATTACTTGTAAATTTAGAAGGTCGTTGGCACATTTTAATAAATACAAAGATGTAATAATTTTTTTAAATTCGTCCAAAAGTATTTCCCTCCTGTATAAATTTATTTTAACCCGTATTTTAGAAAAATATTATTTAATATCCTCCTGCTGAATTTCTACATAATCAAACCATAGCTTTTCTTTTCCAAAATAAATTACCCTAAACTCCACATCTTTAAGAATTGTATCTGTTTTAAAATTCAATTCGAAAACCTTATATTTTTCACGTTGGGTAAAGTCCGCGCCCTTGATCTCTTTTGCAACCAATTCCCTTGCGCCATGATCACACGAAATATCAATTTTCGCAAAAGCCTGATCCGTAGGGCATAAAGCTGTCGCTTTCAAAGCAAAACGAACAATATATGCCGCCTTCTTCAGGGTAACATACGGTCCATAAACAAAGTAGTTTGGAGTTGAAGGCGCTCCTAAAAAATCCGTAAAGAATACAGTTTTTGAAGTCGATTCATCATCCATTATAGTTTGGGCGAAGTTTGTTTTCAATTCGTTTGGCAAAAACCTTTTATTGAAATTCACAAGAGAGTATGGCGCGACTGTATAACCACCAATTTTAATGGAGGTATTCCTCCGCTCTAAATCAACGCCAAACTGTTTTATATGTTTTGGAAAGCTATCCAACCAACCGTCCTGAATCAGGTAAATTGTTGCACACGCTAAAGTTGAATCAACACATGCCTTACATCTAATTTGACTCAGTTCATTTGGTGTTGCCTTTATGTTGACAGGGTCAACCGCACTAATATTATATGAATACCAATAGTTGCCTATAACACCTATTTTTCCCAACTTCTTAAACTCGTACAATCGGTTTGTTTCAGCTGATTTACCTTCAAAAAAATAGGGAGCAACAGAACTTGCTGCAGAAAAAATAGCAGATCCAAAAAACAGTGATTGCAATAGAAATAGTTTTTTCCCACCATAGCGCTCAATCGAAATAAGAATAATAATCCATATTGAAACATATAACACTGTAAAATATCTGTTTGCCATGAAATTTCCGAAAACCCAATACGATGAAAACAAGGCAAATCCACAAAATAAAGTGTAAAATAAAAAATAGTTTCTCCAAACTGTCTGAATTTTTTTCTCACTCTTTTTTGTAACAAAAAAATAAAGTAAAACAATTACCCCAACCGTAAAAAACAATGTATGCAAGCTTAAAAAGATGTCCCCTCTTTCAAAAATTAAGGTAGAATATACCAGGCTGGTTTTAGAGTTTAAAATTAAAAGCCCTTCTGTTAATGTACCAAACAAATGATTGTTGTATACCTCGTCTCTAATGGCTGTAGCTTTTGCATAATAAATAAATAAAAATCCGATAAATGAAGCCAAAATAAAGACTCCAAGATAGATTGTAGCTTCCCGCGAAATTTTTTTGACCTGTACAATTTTTAGCGGGTTTCCTGTGTTTTTAATTTCAACAAAACGAAAAACTCCAGTGAGAATTAATAAAAGGTAAGCGACCCAACTCAAATCGGAAGACCAAATAGAAACAAACAATGATAAAATTCCAAAGAAAAAAAAGAAGAGTGATTTTTTCTTTTCCGAATTATTCTTTTTTGTGGATTCATTTATAAAAAAGATCATGACTCCCAAAAAACATGCTTGTGTTGCATATGGCTGCGACAATTGCACGAGCTCCTGAAATACAAAAGAGGGTAAAAACCATGAAACAGCAAAAATAATTTTAGATTTTTTCGTTCTAAAAAGAGTGGAAAGCGAAAGGAAGCCAATTGTTAAAAATATATATTCTGAAATCGATGCGGAAGCAATCGGAGAAAGGTTCGAAAACTTATATAGAAGATGTCCAAACATTGGAACAATACTACCTATTCGATCCTGGCCCCAAAAATATAAGTTTTCCGGCCATTTAAAATCATATGTCATCAATATCTGAACTCCAATATCCGAATGAAGAATATATGAGGTAAGCGGAGAAAAATAAAGAAAAGAAATTAAAATGACGAGGAATATTACTACCCAATAAATCACTTTTGAATTTCTCATTAGGTTTGCGTTCATTCGTCTAATTCTATCAATGCTTGTTGGTAATTGCTAAATATATGGTTTTGGATGAAACTATCAGACAGAAAACGAAATGAAATGAAAAAACACAAGATATAAAAACAAGGTCCAAAAAAAGCATTTCAAAAAACTATCTGATCCATTTAAATTCCATTCTTTTTACATACAAAATATGTTTGTATGGATTCCAAATATATGACTTAAGTAAATCACCGGCTTTACATTCTTTCGGAACTAAAACAGAATAGCAGATGTTGGTCCACTGACCCGATTTAACAATATAATCTTTTACACAAGCCCTTCTCCACTCATACAATCCTTTTGAATTTTCAAAAGAAACGATTATGAATAAATTACTTTTCAAAACATCGGCGGCCATAACTGTTGCATTAAAAACCACCTCAGCGTTTTTATCTAAAGTAATGCTATCGTTAATAATATAATTAAATCCTTGCGCATATTCTACCTTCCTGTCGATCAAATAGGCCTTTTCTTTTGTGTCCCCATAATTTAAAGTTTGCAGAAAACTAACTTTTGTAGGATCCGCGTGTTTCTTCCATTTCGCTAAAACAGAATTTGTGCCGGGATAGCGTTTGATGATGTCGATCGAGTCCATATTGATCTTTGAAAATTCTTCCGGGCTAAAAAATAAATAATCGTAGCGCATATCTTTCCAATCGGAAAGCTGAACTGTATTGATCCAATAACGGTTATCCTTTGCTCTGTAAAAGTTTATTCCCTGGTCAAATTCAAGTGGAATGGCAATGCTTATATTGCATTTTTCTTTCGGTATCACTTTTATCTTATCCAGATCGCTGATCATTTCTTTGATGTCTGCATCTTGTTTCCACTCCAATACATAAGATATGTTAAATGCTATCAGGAAATGAACGACAACAATAAAAGTTGCCAGATAAGAAATAAAAATAACTTGCTTTTTTTCTTTTGAAAATTCATTTATAACGAACACAAACAACAAATTAAACAAAACAACAAGAAAAATGGCTGTCCGTTCAATTAAGTAAAGTGTTCCGAAAACATAGTGCTGTACGATGGTGGAGAGCACACAAAATCCTAATAGCAAAACGAGTGTTCCTAAAAAAGAATTGCTCTTATTTATTTGTTTTTTCGCGTGTTTCATCCCGACAAAAACAGTCGCTGCCAGGGCGATCAATATTACGAATCCCTTTGCAGCCCTCTGAAACCAAAAGTTATATCCCAGGTCGTAAAAACAGCGGTCTGTAATGGTACTGAAAGTGTCGGACCAAAAACCTTTGTTCCCTCCATAATATAAGGCTTCGGCTTCCTTCAATTTTAAGACAACAGGAAGCAAAAAGAGTAAGAACAAGGAAAAAACAATCATCTGCGCACCAAGTGAAGCCAAAAGTTTTACCCAACTTTTATCTTCTTTTTGCATAAAATCCGTTAGGATCAAAATTCCCATCAAGCCAAAAGAAACAACGAAATAATTGAGCATTACAAAATTAGCGGTTGCTGCCAGTCCGCCTAAAGCAATTGCTTTTAAAGCATCCTTTGTTTTAAATTCGTTTGTGCTGAATAGATATAAATAATAAATACTTGCCATCATCAAACCAAGAGATAAGCCATAGCCACGGGAAAGGGAGAAAAAATCGAGAAGATAGGGGTTTAAATTGATGATCAAAAAGGAGGCAATTATCAACACTGAACTCTGAAAATTCTTCAATAATTTAAAGGAAAAAACAAGAAATAGCAGATGGGCAAAGAGGGCTGGCAATCGCAAAGCAAATTCGTTTACACCAAAAACTTTTACCAGATAAATATTCAACCATGTATTTAACAAGTGGTTGTTGGCGCTCATCGCTTCGTACTTGTCGGGGAACAATGTTTCGTTGCGGACATATTGAAGGTAAGAAAATGATTCGTCCCAGGTAAATGATAATAAATAGGCACGGATAAAAGTGTAACAGAATATTAACAGACCAAGAACAAAAATTGTTTTGTTTGTGTTTTTCATTGTTGTTTTACTAAACACTTCGACTCCGCTCTTTGTGACATTTTGGACGTCAGTCTGAGCGGAGTCGAAGACTCGTACATCTATAATTTACTACTAGTCAATAACCATTTCAGGAATATCTCCTTCAATGATCAGTCTTCCTAAAGTTGCTTTTATTATTTCTTCCACAGTAACTCCCGGAGCGCGTTCCAACAATTTAAATCCTTCGGGCGTAACGTCCAGCACAGCCAATTCGGTTACTATTTTTTTTACACACCGAACGCCGGTTAACGGTAATTCGCAGGCAGGCAAAAGTTTTGACTCCCCGGCTTTGTTTACGTGCTGCATAGCAACAATAATGTTTTTTGCTGATGCAACAAGGTCCATGGCGCCTCCCATTCCTTTTACCATTTTACCGGGAATTTTCCAGTTTGCAATGTCGCCATTGTCCGAAACTTCCATGGCACCAAGGATGGTCAGGTCAACCTTTCTGGAACGGATCATTCCAAAACTCATTGCCGAATCAAAAAATGCAGAACCGGGAACAGTTGTAATCGTTTGTTTTCCTGCGTTGATCAGATCTGAATCTTCTTCTCCCTCAAAAGGAAACGGACCCATTCCTAAAAGGCCATTTTCCGACTGCAGAACAACGTTCATTCCTTTCGGAATATAGTTGGCTACCAAGGTTGGAATTCCTATTCCCAGGTTCACATAATAGCCGTCTTTTATTTCTTTTGCGATTCGCTTCGCGATACCTATTTTATCTAACATAATAATTTGAAAATTTGAGAGAGGGTTAATTTGAAAACGGGTTTCTCGTTAACACAGCATTTGTTTTTGTTCTATCTTAATTTCTATGTTTTCTTTCGTTGGTTTTTTGCCTTCTTTTTCAAATTATCTTTTCCTAACCGTACGTTGCTCAATTCGTTTTTCATAATTCGCTCCTTGGAAAATCCGGTGCACATAAATTCCGGGAGTGTGTATTTGATCCGGATCTAAAGATCCTGCAGGAACCAATTCTTCCACCTCCGCAATAGTGATCTTTCCTGCCATAGCCATCATCGGGTTGAAGTTACGTGCTGTTTCGCGAAAAATTAAATTACCGTGAGGGTCGCCTTTCCATGCTTTTACAATTGCAAAATCAGCATCAAAAGCCATCTCCATTAAAAACTCTTTTTCTACACCTTCCACCATAAATTTCCGCGACTCTTTTCCTATTGCAACCTCTGTTCCCACTCCGGCAGGTGTAAATATTGCCGGCATTCCGTATCCCGCAGCCAAACACCGCGTAGCTAAAGTTCCTTGCGGGATCAATTCAACTTCTAATTCTCCGCTTAATAATTGCCGCTCGAATTCGGCGTTCTCGCCCACATAAGAAGAGATCATTTTTTTTACCTGACGCGTATTCAACATCAAGCCGATACCAAAATCATCCACGCCGGCATTGTTTGAGATACACGTCAATCCCTTTACACCTTTTTTTACAAGCGCTGTGATACAATTTTCCGGGATACCGCACAAGCCAAAACCACCAAGCATTATGGTTGCATTGTCTTGAATGTCTTTGATTGCCTCATCGGCATTTTTTACTGTTTTATTCATGATGCAAATAACGAATTTTTAAGAATTTACCCCCTTCGTTCGGGGTTAATTAATTGTTCTAATTTTCTTCTCCTGTATTAAAAGAGTCGTCCACACCGCTTTCTAACTCCTTATTGTACTTACTGCAATCCATTTCAATATCAATTTTCTTTGCGGGTTTCTCAAATTCTCCTTGTGAAATTTTTATTGTTTTATCTGCATAAACTTTTTGCATGTATTTCGCCCATATAGGCAATGCCATTTGAGCGCCCTGCCCTTGGTCACCGTGATCAAAATGTACCGAACGATCATCTGCTCCCACCCAACATCCTGAAACAAGATCCGGGGTAATGCCCATGTACCAGCCATCAGAATTGTGCTGGGTTGTTCCGGTTTTACCCGCCATTGGCTGTTTGAATTTATAACGATATCTTAATCGAACGCCGGTTCCTATATCCACAACGCCTTTCATCAGTTGCAACATGACATATGCTTTTTCTTCGTTCATGACCTCTTCGGTGCGTGGCGCAAAATCTGCTAATACCTTACCGTTTTTATCCTCTATTCGCGTTACAAATGTGGGTTCTATCCAAGTGCCTTTGTTTGCAAATGTTGCTTCTGCACCTACCATTTCAAAGACCGAAATCTCCGGTGTTCCCAAACAAATAGATGGCGTAGGATCGATCTTACTAACCACCCCCATTCTGTGAGCGAGGTCTGCTACCGCCTGCGGACCAAATTGTTTTATCAGATAAGCAGAAACATAGTTAATAGATAGAGCAAGTGCTTGTTGAAGCGTTATGATCCTTCCATTGTATTTTTCTTCTCCTGCAGCATTATCCGGACAATATTGCGGTTGTCCTGCAGGCATATCAATACACGTTCTGACGTTCGGCAAACGATAGCATGGTGAATAGCCTTCTTGAATCGCTAAGGCATAAACAAAGGTTTTAAAGGTGGAACCAACCTGACGGGCATGTCCAATTTGAACGTGGTCATACTGAAAATATTTATGGTTATTGCCACCTACCCAGGCTTTGATATAGCCTGTTTGCGGCTCTATGGACATAAAACCTGTTTGTAAAAAACCTTTGTAATATCTGATAGAGTCCCATGGTGACATGACCGTATCAATTTCTTTTTTCCAGGAAAAAACGGTCATCGGAACTTTTGTATAGAAATTTTTTAATATTTCCGCTTCACTCATTCCCCCCTTTTTTAGGACGCGATACCGCTCAGAGCGCTTCATTCCCTGATACATCAAACTTTTAATTTCTTCCTTGTTCACATTCCATGCGAATGGTGCATTCTTTTTGTTCTTCAATTCTTTATTAAAAGATTGTTGCAGTTCTGTAAGGTGTTCCCTTACCGCTTCTTCTGCATAGCGCTGCATACGCGAGTCGATGGTGGTGTATATTTTTAATCCATCGCGATATACATCATACTTTGTTCCGTCAGGTTTACGGTTTTCCTCACACCACTTTTTCAAGAAAACATCCCTTATGTATTCACGGAGATAAGGCGCCAACCCTTCGTTGTGGTCCTCGGGATGAAAATTTAATTTTAAAGGGATTTTTTGAAGGGAGTCACATTGCGTTTTTGTTATATATCCATACTTCTCCATTTGCCGCAGAACAGTATTTCTTCTTCCTTCTGACCGATCATGAAAACGGTTGGGATTAAAGTAGGCCGGGTTTTTAGCCATTCCCACAAGCGTTGCAGCTTGCTCTATTCTCAATGAGTCAGCCGTTGTTCCAAAGTAAATTTGTGCGGCAGATTTTATTCCAACTGCGTTATTTACATAATCGAATTTATTCAGATACATAGCAAGGATCTCTTGCTTGGTATATTCTCTTTCTAGCTTTACAGCAATGATCCACTCTTTGAATTTTCTGAGAACCAGACCCATTTTACTGAGGTCTTCTCTGGGGAAAAGCATTTTCGCCAACTGTTGTGTGATAGTACTACCCCCTCCGCTGGCAGAACTTCCTGTCAACCCTCCGAAAATAGCCCTTCCAAGTGCACGCAGATCTATTCCTGAATGATCATAAAAACGGGCGTCTTCAGTAGCAACAAGCGCATTGACAACATTTGGAGAGATCTCTTCAAATTTAACATTGGTCCTATTTTCAGCATAATATTTCCCAAGCACTTTCATGTCGCTTGAATAAACTTCGGTTGCTAAAAATGTTCTTGGATTTTGTAGTTCTTCTGTATTCGGTAAATCGCTAAATAAGCGGATGCACAAAACGAATACAAGCAACCCAACAACCGGTCCGCCAAATATCAACCAAAACCAAATGATGAATTTTCTATAATTGTTTTGCTTCGCTTTTTCTGCACTCATTTTTTCCTCCCCCTACCCCCTCGGAGAGGGGGACAGGCTCTGTAATTATTTTTTAGTTTTTCTCCTTTTCAAATTGGGCAATTTCCAAATTGATTTATTCTGCTTTCTCTATTCTCAACCCAATATCCATGATCAACGGAACAGATTCGATCCGCATTCCCTGTGCTATTTCAAAATGATATGTTCCAGCCAAGGGGAAACGGACATTTCGCTTAAATGGTATCTGATTGTCGTAAATATCGCCCATACCCGTTCCTAGCCACTTCCCTTTTTCATCTGCTAACACACACTCCAAAGTATCATTGGAAAGTTTTCCATTAGGGAACACCGTTTTTACGAATAGAAAAATATTTCCATAAGGGTAGCCGTCTGCATTGCGCACATTCACATAAAAATTAGCCGGCGTTGAGGGGTCTTTAATGTCCACATCAAATTTCAGAATGTTTGTTTGCGACCAACCGCTTTCCGGAATCGACTTATTCTGTTCATAAAGCCGGGCTCTGTCGCAGGAAGAAAAAAATATCGCTAACAGCAGCAAAGAGGTTGCCGTTAAACTTTTGATCCGGTTTGTTTTTATTCTACTCATAAAATCGTTCTTTCCTTTTTTATCAGTCTATTCCGGGTTTTTTATTTCCAGGTTTTGTGGCGGCTTAGCATTGGTGTTGTTATTCGGCCGTGGACGATTATTATTTGGTCGCGGACGATTATTATTCGTTTTGCTAGGGTTGTTTGGATTCGGTTTATTCGGATTTGGTTTGTTCTGATTCGGATTTGTAACCTGCTTTGTAGCGTTTGGATTCGGATTTACCCCAGCTGCTTGTTTATTAGGATTTGGCGGACCATTACGTTTTTTATTTTTGCTTTTCGGTTTTTTACTCTTGTCGAAACGCGTTAAGCTGTCTTGCCCTACCACATTTTCATAATCAGGATTTTTCTCAATAATGCGTGTTGAAACCACTTTGATCAAAAGGTCTTCCGGCTTAACACTGTTTTTATTCATCTCCATTATTTCCTTCACACGATCAACAGGAAGTGGAATAAAATTATCCGGCTCATGCGTATAAGAGAAAAACATTGTTCGTCTGAAAATATCTGTTTTTTGATGAAAGGCTCTGCCCTTTTCCGTTTCCAGCTTTACATTGTTCACTTCCGGAAAATCCTGAAGTGCATCCATATAACTATCCAACTCAAAATTCAAACAACATTTTAGCTTCCCGCATTGTCCCGCAAGTTTCAGCGGATTCAATGAAAGTTGCTGATAGCGGGCCGCACTTGTTGAAACGGAGCGGAAATCTGTTAACCACGTTGAACAACACAATTCGCGCCCACAAGATCCTATAGCCCCCAATCTTCCCGCTTCTTGCCGTGCTCCGATCTGACGCATCTCGATCCTGACTTTAAATTCATCTGCCAACACTTTTATCAGGTCACGGAAATCTACGCGGTCTTCAGCTGTATAATAAAAAATTGCTTTCGTTCTGTCACCTTGATATTCTACATCGCTGATCTTCATTTGCAAATTCAGTTTCACTGCACACGTTCTGGCGCGATACATGGTCGCCTGCTCAAGACCCTGGGCCTCCTGCCACTTTTCAATGTCGCCTTGTTTTGCTTTACGATACACTTTTTTTATTTCTTCTGAATCGGCTTTTATATTGCGTTTTTTCATTTGCAAACGCACCAACTCTCCGGAAATTGAAATGACACCGATATCGTGACCGCCTGTCGCTTCAACTGCTATAACATCACCAACATTCAGCTGAAGATTATTCACATTTCTGTAAAACCCTTTTCTGCTATTTTTAAATCGTATTTCAACAATATCACAAATGGGCTGTCCGCTTGGAAGCTCCATGTTTGCAAGCCAATCAAAAACATTTAATTTATTGCACCCTCCGGCACCACAGGATCCGTTGTTCTTGCAACCTCCAGGTAACCCTGTACTCGCTGTACTACAACCTCTACCTGTTGAACATCCACTACATCCCATTTTTTATCTCGATTATTTGATTTGAAATGTTAAACACATCTCAAAACTTTTATATTTAACTATTAACTAATTCCGGCTTCGCCACATTCAACAATTCATTGAATTTAAAAGCCAGGTCCATAAATAAAATTTTTGCATTCGCATTCCGCTCCATATGAAAATGAGCCTTGTTTAATTCTTCTATAAAACGCTCAATATTATTTCCGTGAATAAATGGAGAGAATTTTTTTACAAACTCTAATTCATCCGCGCTAAGCTTGATCAAGCCAGAATCACCATAATTCACGATAACGCTTTCGCGCATAATGTGTAATGCATAATTCAAAAAATTCTTCTGACGCTCTCTCCCGGCAGAACTAACATCTTCTATCCAGGACAACACCGCCTTCGGATCAAATTTTAAGCTGGCACGCATCAGCTTTTGAAAGCTCGCCAAATTTTGACCGGCATTTTCATTTTCACTCATCAACAAAAGCGCTGCAGCATAGCTACCATCTGCCAAATGTGCAATTTTTTCAGCAGCATCAACCGTTTGCCCGTGTTGTGAAACAAGGGCATCCGACAGATCTGTATCAGAGATCTTGTTGATCTTTATCAGTTGCGTTCTGGAAACAATTGTCCGCAACAGCTGATCTTCATTTTCGCAAACAAGTAAAAACAAGGTCTTGTCTGGTGGCTCTTCCAGGATCTTTAAAAGTTTATTTGCTGCAGCAGGATTCATTTTTTCGGCCTGCCAAATGATCATTATTTTATACTCTGCCTCGTATGTGGTAAGGCTTAATTTACGAAGTATCTCACCGCTTTCCTCAACGCCTATCACCGCTTGTTTGTTTTCTGCGGATAGCAATTCAAACCAATTAAACAGCGTGATGTATGGATTATCTAAAAATGCTTCTCGCCAATTTACGGCCACATCTGTACTTGTTTTTACATCTTTGGAAAGCGCTACAGGATAAACAAAGTGCAGATCCGGGTGTATCAATTTATTGTATTTCACACAAGAAGAACATTGGGCGCAAGAGTCGTCTTCTGTTTTATTTTTGCAGGAAATATATTGGGCGTATGCCATTGCCATCGGCAAGCTACCGGAACCTTCAGGACCAAGAAACAGTTGGGCATGACTTATCCGCCCTTCCTTAAAAGAGCGAACAAGCCTGTCTTTTACAGCTTGCTGACCTATGATTTCTTTGAATAGCATTGTTTTTTACGCTTTCAAAGATAACAAATCATTTAACGCAAAAAACGGCTATATCATAAATTTTGAACAGCGGATTGTGTTTAAAATTATAGTAGAATTTGTGCCCCGAATTCTCCTTGGTTCGGATATTTCTCTATTCGCGTTTTTTAAAAATAATATAGGAATATGTGATCGGAACAATTGTAATCAATGCAATGTAAACGCCAAAAACAATTTCCGGTTGTGGTAAAAAGGGCAAAATAAGCATGATCACAATTGTTGAATAAACCCAAAGCTTTGCGGTGAACCGGTGAGTCCTTGTCCAAACCTCTTCGTCGGAAAGGGTCCACGGAGTTCGGATTCCGACAAAAAAATTGTTCCTGACATTGCCCATCAGGTTTCCCAGTATTAAGAATAAAACCAAAATTCCGTACAGAACCATAAAGCTCAAATTGAAGTTATAGCCCAAAGAAAAGAAAATGGTTATCATCAAAATGAAAGACAAAAACGAATGGATCGCCAAACGAATGATCTTATATTTTTCAGGAAAGAGCGCATAGCTCTTCTTTCTCGGATCGATCTTAGGAAGAGCAATGAATAAAAAATAAAATAAAATATTTATGGAAGGAAGCAAGATCAGTCCGGTAACCCTACTGCTGTAATCATCCGGTTTTCCATCAAAACCAAAATGTGTTGCAATTTGTTCCGGAAACTGTTTCCAAAAATAGGCCACAAAAAGAAATGGAACTAAAATGATCATCCAAATTAACCAGTCGTTTTTAAAATTTTTCATTGTCTATGTTTTTTTAGTTTTTTATTTTTTAGATCTTGCTTTTTTCGTTTGTTTATCAGAAATATCGATCACCCATTTTACCATTTCATCAAAAACGGTGGTGTTCAATGAGTAGGTAATAAACTGCCCCTCCTTAATTGACAACACCACATTTGCCTGTTTTAAAAGATCTAGATGGTGGGAAATACTGGGTTTGCTGATGGAAAAATAGTCCGCTATCTCTCCAGCGTTCATGTCCCGCTTACGGAGCAGGTCGATAATCTGCCTTCTCGTTGGGTCCCCTAGTGCTTTAAATAGTAAATTCATTTTAATTAGATATTTATATATTTAGGCAAATGTCTAAATACTTTTCGACATGACAAAATAATTTTGAAGGAATTTTTTATTTCAAAACCAATCGACGCAGTTTTGCAGTTAAAATATAGGCCATTTTATCAAAACTCATTCGCTTTGATCCGGATAGCACGCGCTTGTATGGCTTCTACCAGCTTTTCTTTAAAAATCATTTTTTCCTTTGGAGAGTTATGCTAATTTTGCAGCAGAAAATTTAATCTCGCTTCAATGAAAACAGTTGACAACTATAATTTCCAGGGGAAAAAGGCATTGGTACGCGTGGACTTCAATGTTCCGCTTGATGCAAATTTTAATATTACAGATGACACGCGAATTCGTGCTGCGCTGCCAACAATAAATAAAATATTAGCAGATGGAGGTGCAGTTATTTTAATGTCGCACCTTGGTCGCCCAAAGGATATTCCAGAAGACAAATTTTCATTGAAGCATATTGTCAATCACCTAAGTAAGGAACTTGGAAAAAGTGTTGCATTTGCAGATGATTGTATCGGCGCAATTGCCAAAGACGCAGCAAAAAATTTAAATCCGGGAGATGTCTTGTTATTAGAAAACCTTCGTTTTCACAAACAGGAAACTGCCGGAACAGAATCGTTTGCACAAGAATTGGCTTCACTTGGAGATGTTTATGTAAACGATGCTTTTGGTACTGCACATCGCGCACACGCTTCTACAACTATTGTAGCGAAGTTTTTTCCAAACGATAAAGTTTTTGGTTATGTAATGGCAAACGAGCTCGCCAGCATCGATAAAGTTTTGACCTGTTCAGAAAAACCGCTAACAGCAATTATGGGTGGAGCCAAGGTTTCAGGAAAAATATTAATAATTGAAAATCTGCTTGATAAAATAAACAACCTGATCATAGGCGGAGGTATGGCTTATACATTTGTGAAGGCACAAGGTGGCAATGTTGGAGGCTCACTTGTAGAAGAAGATAAACTTGACATTGCATTAAAAATAGTATCGGAAGCAAAAGCAAAGGGTGTGAATATTTATATTCCTGTTGATACAATTATTGCCGATAAATTTGCCAACGATGCAAACAATAAAACTGTAGATATTAAAAATATCCCAAGTGGTTGGATGGGTCTGGATATCGGTCCTGAAACAGAAAAAATATACGCTGAAGTAATTGCAAATTCAAAAACTATTTTGTGGAACGGTCCAATGGGCGTTTTTGAAATGGAAAATTTTGAACACGGAACAAAAGCTGTAGCAGAAGCAATTGTGGCAGCAACTAAAAAGGGGGCTTACTCTTTAATTGGGGGCGGAGATTCTGTTGCCGCAATCAATAAATACCATTTCGGAAATGATGTTTCTTATGTTTCCACGGGTGGTGGTGCTTTGTTGGAATATATCGAAAGCGGAAGTTTACCCGGTGTTGATGCAATAGGGAAATAATTTTAGTTTATCTCTTCCATAAAATTAATGGAAACATCGTCTATTAGGATCTGCTTCTTTCCTTGATTCCAGAGATATATTTTTATTATGTCATTTTCAGATTTTAATGTCGGCAACTCAACCGCACATTCCACTTTTTCCCAACCTAAAGTTGTGTTGGTTTTTGTTTCATTTACAGCTCGCCAAAAATAGTTTTTTCCTTCTTTGTCTTCAACACTAATAACGAATTTGCCTTTTGAGTTTGGTTGTATATCATACTTCCAAAAGGAAGCCTTTAGTATTATTCCTTCCTTATTCGAAAGGTTGTTTGCTTTTATCGAAAGGCCATCGGAATACTCAACAATACTATCAACTCTTGTTGTATTTAATCCGGAGTGCGCTCCAAAAGAATTTGCGCCAACTAAATTATTCCCCCACCACTCTTTTGCGCTTTCAAAATCAGTGAAAAAGCTCATGAGACTTTTTCCATTTACCTTGTTATATAACAGTTCGCTCGACCGAACTTTAAAGGCTGTCATTATTTTTGCATTCCCAACCATGACCGAAAACACCTCTTTTTGATATAAATATTCCTCTCCTTTATGCCATCTATAGTTTGCAATAAAATAGTCTGCACTCGCGGCAGTATCAGTATAAATCAACCGCTCCCTTTGCTCACGTAAAAGTATTTTGGCGTTTAATTTTGCTGGGTAGTTCTCTGCAAATATTTTAATCTGCCTTGAGCTGTCTTTTTGTAAAATGTTTTCCAATACCGCCCTCGAAGAAACACCCCAATAGTCCATTTCAAAATTATTTTTCGCTTCATTCATATTGCTTCCTGCAAAGGAGTTGAAATAAAGCATCTCGTATGGGTGAAGCTTAATCATGTTTCCTATAACATTCGCTAAAGAGAAAAACAACACAAACTGAAAGAAATAATACAGGAGTCTTTTTTTCTTAATTATTTTAAAAATAAACTGTAATCCAAATAATACGATTAAAATGAAACCTCCATGAAGAAAATACAAGTGTCTTCCTGTATCAAAAACAATGCTTTTTAACAAAGTAACCATCAACAAAGGAAGAAAAACCCATATCAAAACTATAAGCTGATTTTGATTTGTTTTCAGAAAAAGTATTGGTTTTGTTAATGCATTTTTTAACAATGCGAATGCTCCCACAAAAAACAAAAAAGTATAAAAAGGGGGCTTGGAAATAAACAACCAAAAAGGAACATAGTGCCATGGTAGTTCAGACGACTTGAAAACTTTTCCCATATAAAAAACATCAATATCCCAATGATAAAAAAATGCTTCTTTAAACGCTTCCGCAAAATGATGAACCGGGTTTAGCCACAAAACAGGCCAAAACAGAATAATCAACGTCAACAAGAAAAGAAAATACAATAAAAGAATGCCGTTCTTTTGTTTTGATTGTTCATTGAAATAAAACACCTTTTCAATCAAAACAATACCTATAAAAGTAAAAGGAATAATTATTCCCATTATTCTGATATCAATAGTAAAGGCTGAAATTAGTGCAAAGAGAAAAGCATGAAATACGGTTCTTTTTTCATAAAAAACAATCAATAGATAAACGCTGATTGTAAAAAATGACAGAAAAACCGAGTCTTTTGAATTATAGAACGCGTGTGCAAAAACATGTGGGTTTAACACATAAAAAAAACAGCCAACAAGTGCTGTTTTTTTTTCTTTGAATATTTTTAGTACTAATAAATAAAAAGCAATGGTAGACACAAAAAATGCTAGAAAGGTGACTAGGTGTCTCATTAAAAAAATCGACCTAGAATCTACAAGCTTAAAAACTTTTTCAATACCAACAAGCACAATTTCAAATGCCGGTCCATGATATTTATCTCCACTGCTTACAAGCTTTTCACCGTCATGCTTTACAATAAAATCATAATTAGCGTGTCCTACGTTCTTCCACTGCGAATTTTCATCCCAAGACAAACCGTAATCCTTATAGATGCTAACGCCTAAAATAAAAAACAAAACAAAAAAACCAACCACAAAAAGCCTGCTGTTTTTTTCTAACCAATCACGAGTGTTCTTTTCTTTTATTAAATTCATTTCTGCTTTTTCGGAAGTGCTTTTAAACAAAGGTCTTCCTGTTTTGTCATTTCCGCCTTCGCGATCTTTGTTTTATCCTTATAGCCCAACAAATGTAAAACACCGTGAATGATTACTCGGTGCAATTCATCTTCAAAATTCGGGCGCTTCTTCCGCTGTTTATCCCCCTGAGCGGAGTTAGAGGGTGAAAATTTTTTCGCATTCTCTTTTACCCTGTCAATGCTGATGAAAATGTCGCCACTAATATTCCCCTTTTTCTTTGATCCTCCCGAATCGTCAGCTTTGGCGGAGTCGAGGGGTGTGTCATCTGAATAATCAAACGTAATGATATCAGTATAGGTATCATGTTTCAGGTATTCTTTATTCATCTCCAACAAAAACGCATCTGAGCATAAAACAAAAGAGATGTCGCCTGTTTTGCGCTTCTTTTTTTCAATAGTAGATGTGATCCATTTTTTTAGAATGGCTTTATTTTTTAGTTTGAAAACAATGTCTTCTGAAATAAAATTGATCATTTTGTGCTTGCTATTTTCGTATTCAAACCTCTACTTTATCCCCTTCCGTTCTCTCCAAATTTGATTGAACGATTTATTTGTTACTTGCGGCAATTCGCGTCTTTCTCCCCATTGCTTTTTGAAAAATTGCTTCAACATAAAGTTTTTCAGCTTCGCTCCGCCTTTATCCATTTTACTGCGTTTCAACATCGCCTTTTTCCAAAAGTGCCAAACCCAATTCTCTGTTTTTGTAGAAAGCTTACTGTCCACTGATTGTTTTCTGTTGATCAGCAAAAGCCGATGTATATCGATTTTAACAGGACACACCTCTGTACATTTTCCACATAAAGTGGAAGCAAAACTCAAGTGCTTAAACTCCTCCATTCCTTTAAAATGTGGTGTAATGATCGAACCGATAGGTCCGCTGTAGGTTGTTCCATAAGAATGTCCACCAACAGTTTGGTAAACCGGACAAGCATTTAAACATGCACCACAACGAATGCAAGACAATGCTCTACGTTGTTCTGTTTCCGCCAACACATTCGTGCGGCCATTATCTAATAGTATCACATACATTTCATCCGGACCATCTTTTTCGCCTTGTTGCTTCGGACCGGTGTAAATGGTGTTATAAGCTGTTAGGCCTTGTCCTGTGCCATATGTAGAAAGTAGCGGCCAAAACAGATCCAAGTCAGATAAGGATGGAATGATTTTTTCTATCCCCACAATTGCAATTTGAATTTTTGGAAATGCGGCAGACATCAAGCCGTTACCTTCATTTTCTGTCACAGCAATACCACCAATATCAGCGATCAAAAAGTTTGCTCCGTTTACCCCAACCTCTGCTTTGCTGTATTTCAAGCGCAATTCCTGTCGCACGAAGTTGGTAATTTGTTCGGGGGTCCAGTCAAGTGGCGTTTGTTTTTGTTCATGAAAAGTTTTTGCAACATCTTCTTTAGAAAGATGCATAGCTGGTGTTACAATGTGGTAGGGCGGCTCCTTTCGCAGCTGTACAATATATTCACCAAGGTCAGTTTCTATGCTTTCTATTCCCTGCTCCTCCAGTGATTCGTTAAAATGAATTTCTTCTGTGGCCATCGACTTTGCTTTGACAACGGTTTTTGTTTTTGCTTTCTTCATTATCTGAAGAGCTTCTTTCACTGCCTCTTCCGAATCAACTGCCCAAATTACTTTTCCTCCGCGCTTTATAAAATTTGCTTCAAATTCAATTAAATATTTATCGAGATTTTCAATCGATTTTTGCTTCGCAGCTGCTGCCCTTGTCTTCGCCAGTTCTAAATTGCTGAACTGTTGTTTTCCTTCAACAACTTTTTTGTCGTATTGAGAAATGTTGAACAGTAACGTTTTGCGGTGTTCTTTATCAAACGATTTTTTTTCAGATGCTTCTAAAAATAATTCTACGGCTGTCGGCATAATATTTATTTTTTAAGTCTACACATTCGCAAATCGCTGTGTGTACTTTATTTTTTATTTGAATCCACTACTATCCTCTCGTTCCTGTTTGCTAATTCCCAGGCAGTGAAAAAAACCAGTCGGGCAATTTTTTCCATTTTCTCAAAATTTATTTTATCTACCTCATCTGTTTCTTTATGATAATCGGCGTGAACACCGTTAAAATAAAAGATTACCGGAATGCCATTTTTTGCGAAGTTATAATGGTCTGACCGATAATAAAAACGATTCTTATCTTTTTCGTCATTATAAGTATAGTCCAATTCTAAATTTGAATATGTTTTGTTCGCCACTTCGCTGATACTATTTAATTGCGAACTTAATTTATCGGCGCCAATTAAATAAATATAATTCGGATTGTTTGCGTGCTTCTCATCAATGCGACCTATCATATCTATATTCAGATCACATACGGTGTTTTTTAAAGGAAAAACAGGGTGTTCAGCGTAATATGCCGAACCCAACAACCCTTTTTCTTCACCGGCAACAGTCATGAACAACATGCTTCTTCTTGGCCCATGTCCACCTTTTTTTGCTTTCGCGAATGTTTCAGCAAGATTTATAACGGCAACCGTCCCTGACCCATCGTCGTCTGCACCGTTAAACACAACTTTTCCGTCAATACCTAAATGATCATAATGCGCAGTAACAATTATCAATTCATCTTTCAGGTCTCCGCCTTCAATATATCCTAAAACGTTTTCTGAACTTATTTTTTGTGACGAATTTTTAATGGTGATTACTATATTTTGTACGATTTTTTTTGCAACCGGTTTTCCGCTTTTTGAAATTTCATTTTTGAGTGTCTCGACCGTTTGTTTTTTTAAAATAAAATTCGCCATGTCTTTCGATATATATATTATTGGCATTTCGTTTTTTCCAATATCCAATTTCATCGATGGCGACTCTATCCTATGTTTATTCTCTACCAGGTCTTTTGCAACATCATTCACAACTATCAACAAGGCTAACGCTCCGCTTTCGCGAGCCTTTTCAAGCTTTACTTTATAATAAGTGCTCCAAAGTGATGCCGTCTTTTTTCCGGTAACGATCGAAACAGAGTCCTTTGAAAATGGTTCCCCGGCCAATATCATCACGATCTTGTTTTTTACATCAACTCCTTTATAGTCATTATAATTTTTCTCCTCAATACCATAACCCAAAAACAAAAGGTTGTTTTCGTTAATGGTTTGCTCCGACTGACCCGGAAAACTATAATAATCTTTATTGCCCTCAAATCGCTTCCCCCCAATGGAAATTTCAGCCGGCTGCGGTATAATTAAGTTTAACGGAAATTCTTGAAAATAGGAGTTGTTTATATAAGGTAGAATTCCTGCATTTTTAAACTGAGTGGAAATATATTCTGCAGCCATTTTCTGCCCCTTTTTCCCGGTCTCTCTTCCTTCATATTCATCAGAAGCTAACACGTGCAGATTTTTGCTCATATCGGCAACGGTAATATTTTTAGAATATCGAATTGAAATGGTGTCTTTTTGTTGAGCAAAAAGTAGTATCGGGGAAAACAATAAGAGAATCGTATTTTTGATCATATTTCTTTTACACACCAATTCCTCTCTCGGAGATAATTTTTTATGCTTTGAATAATTCTTTTAAAGGCCTTTTTTCAATTTGTTTTATAACAAAATGTAAAACTCTCAGATCAACAGCCTTCTGCAATTTTTTTAATCCTATCTGCATGTCTTCCTCCTTCAAAATCAGTTGAATAAAAAACATCAACACATTTCTTTGCCTCTTCTTCCGATATAAATCTTGCAGGTAATGTCAAAATATTGGCATCGTTATGTTGTCTTGCAAGCATTGCTATTTCAGCGTTCCAGCAAAGAGCAGATCGAATACCTTTGTGTTTGTTTGCTGTCATGTTAATCCCGTTTCCGCTACCACACATCAACAAGCCATAATCAAATTCTTTACTCTCAACACCATTTGCAACAGCGTGGGCATAATCCGGATAGTCGGCACGCTCTTCTGAATAACACCCAAAATCCATTATTTCATGTCCTTTCAATGACAGGTAGACTTTAAGTTTTTCTTTTAACTGAAACGCTGCATGATCGCAACCAATTGCTATTTTACTCATTTGGTATTTGTATTTAATTGTATCACAGAAAAACCTTGTGGACATATTTTTAATTTTGACGCATCGTAATTAACAGCTTTTTGGGCTTATGAACACGTTTGTAAAGTTGAAAAATAAAGTGCTGATAATTAGCCCTCTAGTTTTTATTTTATCAACACTGTTTCTGTTGAAAACAAAAGGTTTTGTTATAAACGTGTAGAAGATTTTTCTTGCTTTATAAAAAGAAGATATCCTTTGCATTAATTTTTGAATGCTCAATTTTTTTTAGCCTTAATTTAACACTATTAATCAACAGTTTCGTAACATAAATAAACGTATTTTTGTAAAGAAGTTGTTAGGTGAAAAGTATACTAACAGTATGTTAATAAAGTAAAATTAATCTACTGTTCAATGTGTTACCTTCTAAGAACTTTTTATTTACTGTTGATTCTTTGTTAATATTCATAAATGCAACGTTTTTTATGTTTTTTTTTACACTCAACTAACAGACCAACAACAACAACAAATTTTTAAATATTTTTAAAAAAAAGATATATTATTGTTATGGGTGATGATTTGAAAACAAAAGGCTTTCTTGATATTCCGATTGATTTTTCTTTAGATTTGTTCGCTGAAATAAATAAACTCAAAAAAGAAAAAAATGCGATCATACTTGCCCATTACTACCAAGATGCAGACATTCAAGATATTGCCGATTACATTGGCGATAGTTTGGGTTTATCTCAGGAAGCTGCCAAGACGGATGCTGATATTATTGTTTTTGCCGGTGTTCATTTCATGGCCGAAACTGCAAAAATTCTTTCACCAAACAAAAAAGTTTTATTACCAGATTTAAATGCCGGTTGTTCATTAGCAGATTCTTGTCCTGCCGATAAGTTTGAAGAATTTAAAAAAGCATATCCTGATCATTTAGTTATTTCTTATATCAATTGTTCCGCAGATCTTAAAACGTTAACGGATATTGTTTGTACTTCAACGAATGCTGTTCAGATTGTTGAAAGTTTACCAAAAGATCAAAAAATTATTTTTGCACCTGATAAAAATTTAGGAGCATATATTAATAAGAAGAGTGTTAGAAATATGGTGCTTTGGGATGGTGCATGCATGGTACATGAAATTTTTTCATTAGAAAAAATAATAAAATTAAAGAGGCAACACCCGCATGCTTTATTATTGGCTCACCCTGAATGTGAAAGTAATTTATTAGAAATTGCGGATTATATTGGAAGTACTACAGGGATTTTGAAATATGCTACAGGATCTGATGGCAAAGAATTTATTGTTGCTACTGAAGCCGGAATTATTCACCAGATGCAAAAAGCTAATCCAAATAAGTCGTTTATACCAGCGCCACCGAATAATTCTTGTGCTTGTAATGATTGTCCTCACATGAAGTTAAACACGCTTGAAAAGCTTTATAATTGCCTTAAATATGAACAACCTGAGATAGTATTATCTAATGATCTTATTGAAAGGGCAAAGAAACCAATTCTAAAAATGCTTGAATTATCAGCACTATTTGGATTATAATATATATAATTATCTGATTATTAATTAGTTATATATTTAATGTATGTTAAAACAAATGTCATTTCGACAAAAGCTTAGAAAACATTACTTTTACCGACTTTTTGATTTATAAAAATGTTTAAAGAATACGATGTTATTGTTGTTGGTGCCGGTCATGCCGGATGTGAAGCTGCTGCTGCTGCTGCTAATTTAGGATCATCTACACTGTTGATCACTATGAATATGCAAACCATTGCTCAAATGAGTTGTAATCCTGCTATGGGTGGTATAGCAAAAGGTCAGATAGTTAGAGAGATAGATGCTTTAGGTGGATACTCAGGAATTATTACAGATAGAACAGCAGTACAATTCAGAATGTTAAATTGTTCAAAAGGTCCTGCAATGTGGAGTCCTAGAGCTCAAAGTGATAGATGGAAATTTGCTGAGGAATGGAGATTAATGCTGGAAGCCACGCCAAATCTGGATTTTTGGCAGGATATGGTAAAATCTTTAATTGTTGAAAATGATAAGGTTTGTGGAGTTATTACCGGATTAGATATTAAAATACGTGCAAAATCAGTCGTTTTAACAAATGGTACTTTTTTAAATGGCTTGATTCACCTAGGTGAAAAACAATATGGTGGTGGTAGAGCAGGTGAAAAAGCTTCAACAGGAATTACTGAACAATTAGTTGAACTAGGTTTTGAGGCTGGAAGAATGAAAACCGGAACCCCTCCCCGAGTTGATGGCAGATCATTGGATTATTCTAAAATGGAAGTTCAGCATGGAGATGAAAATCCTAATAAATTTTCATATCTAGATGTTCAACAATTTGCTTATAAAGTAAATAGAAAAGACGCATTTAAGAATGGACCTGAAGGGCAAATACCTTGTTTTGTAACTTATACCAACGAGGAGGTTCATGAAATTTTGCGGACAGGATTTGAAAAGTCTCCTATGTTTTCGGGAAGGATCCAAGGACTTGGACCAAGATATTGTCCGAGTATTGAAGATAAAATTACCCGCTTTTCAGAGCGTGACAGGCATCAAATTTTTGTTGAACCTGAAGGATGGAATACAGTTGAAATTTATGTTAATGGATTCTCCACTTCTTTACCTGAGGATGTTCAATACAAAGCTTTAAAAAAAATTCCCGGGTTTGAAAATGTAAAAATGTTTAGACCAGGTTATGCGATAGAATATGATTATTTTCCACCACAACAGCTTGAACTTACTTTAGAAACAAAACTGGTCAGTAATTTATATTTTGCCGGGCAGATAAATGGGACTACCGGTTATGAAGAAGCTGCCTGTCAGGGTTTAATGGCGGGTATTAATGCACATTTAAAAAGCGATGAGAAAGAACCTTTTATTTTACAGAGGTCTGAGGCTTATATAGGCGTTTTAATTGATGATCTTGTTACCAAGGGAACAGAAGAACCTTATCGTATGTTTACTTCGCGTGCTGAATACAGAATACTTTTGCGTCAGGATAATGCGGATATACGGTTAACTCAGAAATCATATGAAATAGGTTTAGCAAAAAAAGAAAGATTAGAGAGGGTTAATATTAAGCTGAAAAATACGGAAGAGATCATCTCCTATTTTAAAAAAGAAAGCATTGATCCGTCAGAAATAAATCCGATTTTAGAAACGATCAACTCCTCACCTGTTACTCAAAAAGTTAAAATGTTTGGTGTCCTTACACGTCCTTCAATAACGCTTTTAGATTTTGCATTAGCCTCCGAAAGAGTGAAGGGCTTTATTTCAAATTACGATTTAGAATGTATTGAACAGGCGGAAATATTGATGAAATACGAAGGGTATATTTCTAAGGAACACGAATTAGCTGACAAACAAACCAGGTTAGAAGATCTTGTTTTACACGAGGATTTCGATTATATCAGACTTACCTCATTATCAGCTGAGGCACGTGAAAAATTTACCAAAATAAGACCAAGGACGATTGGGCAGGCCTCTAGAATTTCTGGAATTACCCCTTCTGATATTTCAATTTTAATGGTTTATTTAGGAAGATAGTTTCACGTGGAACATTATAGTGCAGTATATTTATTTTAAAATAGAGTGGTTATTTTTAGTTAACCCTTAGACATTTTTTTAGTTCCACGTGGAACACAAATATGGTTTTATGGAAAAATTAGAGTTTTGTCCTATTTGTAATTCAGTTCAAAATAAACCTTTTTTGGTTTGTGTTGATCACACTGTTTCACGTGAAACATTCAATATTGTCGAATGTGAATCTTGTGGATTTAAGTTTACCAACCCTCGACCGAATGAATCTGATCTGGGTCAATATTATAAGTCGGAAGAATATGTATCTCATTCAAATACCAAAAAAGGATTCATAAATTCTGTTTATCAAACCGTAAGAAAATATACTTTACTGAAGAAACTTCAGTTAGTTTCGAAGCACTTCAAGACTGGAAAAATTTTGGATATTGGATGTGGAACCGGGGAGTTTTTAAATACTTGTAAAAATGCTAAATGGGAAACCTTAGGGATAGAGCCTGATGATGACGCTAGGAATATGGCGATCAAAAATTATGGATTGGATATTAGAAAAGAATCAGATCTTTGCGGATTGACGGATTCTTCTTTTGATGTGATTTCGATGTGGCACGTTTTGGAACACGTTCCAAAACTGAATGAAAGAGTAGAGGAGTTGAAGCGACTAATTAAGCCTACCGGAATAATTATTATAGCTGTACCAAATTGTGCATCTTTAGATGCAATAAGTTATCAGGAGCTTTGGGCGGCATATGATGTTCCTCGTCACTTATACCATTTTATTCCAAAAGACATTGACGCTCTTTTTCAAAAACACGGCATGAAAGTGTTCCAAACACTTCCTATGGTATTTGATTCTTTTTATGTTTCCATGCTGAGTGAAAAGATCAAAACGGGAAGAACAAATGTTATACGTTCCACGTGGAACGGATTCCGATCTAACCTTTCTGCACTAAGGTCTGGTAAAAAATATTCGAGCCAAATCTATCTGATCAGAAAGAAATAACGCTCTTCCCTAATCCCTGTTTTTGTATAACCTCCATTTTCTGGAGGTTTTTTTATGACTAATTTTTGAAAAAGTTTATGTGTTTTTTTGATTTTATGGGGTTTCTTGGTTTTACAAACATATATCCTTGGTTCTTTTTGGAAAATTATCAAGTATCCAATTCCTTGTTTCGGATTTTCAATTACAAAATATAGTTCTGTGATTCATAAATTTGACTGAAAAATCAAAAAGCGTTTCTCGGTTCTGAAAATAATGGATCTTATTTTTTGAAAACACTGAAGACGCTTTTCTTATCAGAAATTTCAAAGAAATTCTTAAAAAAGATCAAAATCATTCAAAAAGTAAAGCTTAAACCTTATTAAGGCGCTATAATCGCTTAGCGGCTCTCTAGAGTGTTGTGTGTTCTCCCTGTGGTAGAAACGCGCTTAAAACGCATAAAAACACAACCCTTTAAACCCTTTATTCATGGGCGTTACGGTAATTTTTACTTTCTTTTGCCTGTTTTTAAAAAAAATCATTCAGGTTTTTCCTTTTCGAAAAACGGCAATAACCAATTTTAGATTATTCATTAATTTGAAACGCAAAAAACAAAAGCAGGAACAAAAGACTTTGCTATTTTTGAAAAAAATCTATTACTGAACAATGCGAGGATTTTGGAAGTCCATTCTCTTGGTTTTAGCAGTATATTTTATCTTTAAGAAATAGCGAAAGCTTTGATTTTAAAGCGTAACACATAATTTATTATTCATAATTATTTTATATTTTTTCTATGGACACATCTTTTATTCTCAATCACCTTGGCGAAGAACGCGATGAATATTACGGTTCGGTGGCTCCTCCGATATTCCAGACAACAAATTTTTGTTTTAAAACTGTCGCAGAAATGCGACAAAAATTAACGAAGGAATTAGAAACCCCTTTTTATTCACGTGGCTATAACCCAACTGTGGCGATACTCCGAAAGAAAATTGCTGCACTCGAAAAGGCTGAGAACGCGCTGGTTTTTTCCAGTGGTAGCGCAGCCGTTGCTGCTGCTGTTATGAGCGTTGTTAAAGGTGGCGATCATGTTGTTTGTGTACAGAAACCGTATAGCTGGACAAACAACTTGCTGTCTAAATACCTTGCAAAATATGGAGTTACTCACACATTTGTAAGTGGAGGAGAGGCTGCTGATTTTGAGAAAGCGATCTTGCTAAACACAAAACTAATCTATCTGGAAAGCCCAAATTCGTTGACGTTTGAGCTTCAGGATATTGAAGCAATTTCCAAATTGGCTAAGAGCAAAGGCATCACCACCATTATCGATAACAGTTATAATTCTCCGATCAATCAAAACCCTATCACTTTAGGGGTGGATCTTGTGGTGCATTCCGGTAGCAAATACATAAACGGTCACAGTGATGTTGTTTGCGGAGTGGTTTGTGGCTCAAATGAACGCATTATGAAAATGATGGGAGAAGAATACATGACCATTGGAAGTGTTATTTCAGCACAGGATGCCGGCCTTGTTTTGCGAGGATTAAGAACAATTGAGCTTCGGGTGAATCAAAGTGCTGTTAGTGCGAAAAAAGTCGCTGATTTCCTTGAAAAACACCCTAAAATAAAACATTTAAATTATCCCTTCTCATCAAAAAATCCGCAATTGGAACTTGCAAAGAAACAGATGAAACAGGGTGGTGGCCTTTTGTCGATCGTTATTGATACGAAAGATGTAGCTGGGGTAGAGCGTTTTTGCGATAACTTGAAACGTTTCATCATGGCGACTTCCTGGGGTGGTTATGAATCTCTCTTGTTTCCTCTTTGTGCCCTTGCGGCAAGCAAAAGTTTTGAGAACCCTTTGCCATGGAATATGGTCCGGTTATACATTGGGTTAGAGGACGCAGACTTGTTGATAGAGGATTTAAAACAAGCGTTGGAAAAAGTATAATTGCAGCCTATAAAAAAATAAAGCCCGAAACGACTTGTTTTCGGGCTTTATAAATGAGTAGTATGTCAAAACTATTGTTTAATAAACTTTGTGTGCGAAATGTTGTTACCGTTTACAACCTCCACAAAATAAATTCCCTTTGAAATTCCAGAAATGTCAAGGCTTACATCGTTACCACTTAAACGGCTTTCTTCTTTAACAAGCTCACCGGAAACATTAAAAACTTTTATAGTTGCGCTGTTTAATGTTGTTTGAAAAGACATGCTAAGGTCGTTTGATGCCGGATTTGGAAAAACAGAAACAGCGTTTTCTACAACTTGTGTTTCAACTCCGGTTGCTAAAGCACAGCAAGTTCCACCGGCAGATAGCGACTGGTTTGCTGTCCAGCAGCCATATTGCACTTTGTGAGCATAAATAACACTTCCTGGAAAATACGTTAAAAAATAATTTTCAATTTGATCAACAGTATTGCATCCTCCTTGATAGGTTGTAATATCACAGCTAGCCCCACAGATGATTGAGCTGTTGCCAAATGCGTTTGCAAGTGTTGCTGGCGGATAAAGAGAAATGTTTGTGGTCGCACTTCCCGCACCCGATATAGAAGTGTTTATTGAACTTCCGCAATGTACATTTGAGCTGTTGTATCCCGCATATGCAACACCTGTTACATTGCTTGCATAAGCACCACTGATTATAATCGCGGTTCCCTCATAACTGCAAACCCCAATTTTCAAATTAGGAATATTTACATCCACCACAATATTTAAATTGCCTCCATCATAATTTGTAAATAGCATTAGGTTTCCCGATGCATTGCAGATTATTGTTTGTGCATAAGCGCCAGAAATCAATAGAGATGATACTAGTAGTGCGTAGATTTTTTTCATAGTGGTTTGGTTTTAGTAAAATTAATTTTTCACAAATCGAGTTCTTGATATTGTCCCTGAATTATTTATTTCGATAAAATAAATTCCTGTAGCTTGTTTCGAAACATCAAAGCTGAACGTAGTTCCTGTGATTTCTTTTTTCTCCATTACCGTTTGTCCGGAAAGATTTAAAAGATTAAAACTTGCTTCAGACAACGGTTTAGCGGATGTTAAACAAACTTGTCCGTTAGAAGGATTCGGGAAAACAGAAAAAGTGTTTACGCTGTTTTCGTCAATTTTGCTTGCGACATCATTGTCTACAAATATTGTAATTATTGCGATTCCACAATAATGATCTGTTACGGTAACGGTGTAGTTTCCATATGCCAAACCACTAACATCCTCTGTAGTGGCAGAAAACCCGGATGGTCCAACCCAACTAAATGTATATGAAGCAACACCTCCGGAAACGGTTAGGTCGATGGAGCCAGTGCTAAAGCCCGTTGCTGTGTTTATTGTTGTGAAGGCAAGGTCGCTTGCAAAAGAGGCTGTGCAAAATATAAGCAAGAGCATCGAAAGTGTGAATTTTTTTCTCATAGTTTTTTCTTTAATGAAATATTTTTTTAAAAAATTCGAACCGCTTTTTTCTTTACCAATTCTAGTAATCCTGTATGCTGATTTAAATCGTTGTTCTTCATGAACCAAACTGTTTTTTCATCTTTGTTTAGTACTAAAAAACCATTTGTTAAGGATGATCCACAATCCTTGCTTACAGATGAAATTCCGCTTGTGGAAATTTCATAAATCACTCCTGAATTTAAGATCATATATGTTTTTTTGTTAAGCGTAAAAAGTGAAAAATAATCATCGACATGAAATTTTTGTACTTCTCCGTGTTTCCAAATTTTACCATTATAATTCCATATGCTCAGCTCTCCGTTGTTTGATATTGCCATAGTGTAGGAACTGTCGTTCAATGCAACTGCATCGTAATAAAAATTGCTCAAAACATTCGATCTTCTTGTGATAAATAAATAGGGATCGTTGTATGTATATGGGGTCAGGTCAATACTTTTCATGATCATATCCATTGTTGTAAATGCTGGTCCCCACTCTTTTAGTGAAGCAACATTAAACCTTTTTATCGCTTCGTTCCTGTCGTTTTGTGAATGCATTAAAAAATTAATTGCGTAAACACTGGTATCGACAATGTCCCACGAAAAAGGATTAACAGGTTCGCTGTAATTTCTTCCTGCAGGCAAAGCCAGTTTCTTCGCGGTTTTGATCGCTTCAGCAGCTTTTCCTGTATTCATGGTGCCTATTTGAAACTCTGCGTCAATCGTTGTAAAATAAAAATTACCGTTTTCAATTATTATTTTACGTTCAATATTTTGTGCAAAAAGAGTTGAGCCAAGAACAATTAAAAAAGAAACAAAGAACGTTTTCATTGGTTTAATAGGTAGTGATGGATTCAGAAAGATCTGATTGAGTCATATCGTTTGTAAAATAAGCTTCTGTGTTTGATCCAACCGTAAACCGGTAGCTCCAGCCGCTGAAAGCAGCTGTTTTGATCGATAATAATGTTGGAAATGTAGCACCATAACAAGCATCATAATATATGCCATCAATCTTTGCGATTTGGTGATTATTAAAATACGATGACGGGCGAACATTGCAAGAGCCTGGTGTTCCAACAAGATCCGTTACATCCGCAGTTGTAAAAACGTAAGCACTATATGGCGGAGGCATTGTTCCTGTAGCTGTTACATATGTGTTTTTATAAGGGAAAGCTGGACAAGTTGCGGTTGCGCTTGGTGTTCCGAAGGACCAGTTTTTAACGATAAAACGATTTACAGCATGTCCGCAAACGGTATTGTTAATAGGTGTTATGTACACATAATTATTTGTTCGTACCACCCCTTGAATTTTTATTGCTGATAAAAATAGTTGTGCAAATGTATAACACTCTGCATCACGAAACTTTAAAAGCGTTGCCAGTGTTACATTTAGAGAGTTCATTACTTTATAGTAAAACAAACTGTCTCCGTTGTAATTTAGAACAATGTGGTCTACAAACTCATTCCAAACATGTGAAATAATAGCAGTGTCCACACTAGTGTATTGCGCATTTCTGCAGCTCAGGTCAAAGACTGTGTGAAACCATTTATATTCTGCGCCCTCTGCTTGTGGTGCGCTGCGCGTAACGTACACCGTGTTATTGCTTGTGCTGATGGGTTTCCAGGTAAGGCCGTTGTTAAATGAGATCTCCCAGTTAATGGCGAAGGGTTTAAAGAAGCGTACTATGGATGCTGTAAAAACGTGAGAGCCATTTGTTGCCGGGTAGCTGAAATTGTGCAATGTTCCGGCCGAAGGGTTCACATACACTCTTGTTGAAGCAAAGTCAATAGCGTCAGATGCAACACCTCTGACACTTACAGAGTCAGGCACATTTGGGCAGTCGATTGTAAATGATGCTGTGGCACGAGGTGCGTTGCCGCTAACATATGCAACGGGGCTTTGTGTTGCACTGCCTGCAACATATTGCGGAGCTGTGTAGCTTCCTGTTCCATCATCTTTACGGATATTCAGGTTTCCGCCACTGAAGCTTACATTCAATAAACTAACATTGGAATACGTAAAATCCTGGGCTTTTGCCTTCGAAGAAAACAGGGCTAATGAAACAATTAGGCAAATGAGCGTCTTTTGCATGTGAAGAGTTTTTCGCTAATTTATAACAATTTTTATTTTTTCAATATGAATTAGTGGAAATACTGCAAGAATACGTATTAGTGCGGATGAAATATTTTGTATTTGCCTTTTTTAATATAGGTCAGATCAATTTCGGAAAACACAACAAATTTTTTTCCGTTTGAGTTTTGTTCAGCAATAATGAATTTTGAGGGAGAAATTACTTTGAAAACAATTGCCGTGTGGTGAGGCAGCTCTTTCCATGCGCCATCGGGATATTCAATTTTAACGTTTTCGAATTGTATAATATCTCCTGCCTGTACAGCTTCTTTTTTGTGAAGCTCTGTTCCAAAACCATAAGGAGGTGTCCAGGTTGCCCCGGCCTTGTTGAGCGCCTCTTTTGCGAGATCCCAACATTCACCTTTTCCAGCTTTTTTTCCTTTGTTTTCTTCGCAAAAAGCAATAATCTTCTTGGCAATCAGGTTTGTGTCTTGCGCTTTAGCCGTGCAGAGCTCAAAAACAAAAAGGATAAAAAAACAAAGTGATAGTCGGGTCATTTTTTAAAAATTACAGATTGGAGTTTTTCTTTTTTAATAAATATAGTGGGACGCAAAAAAAATAAGGTTATGAATCGGGGTTATCAGATCGTTCCGACCTTTATCTTTTTACCGGGTAATAAAGAAAATTTTACGCCAAAATTATTTAAGCGTTTTAGTTCATCGACGGTTGTTTTGTGCAGTTGAGCGATTTTATAAAGTGAATCACCTTTCTGTATTGTATAGTATTTAAATTTGCCGGATACGCTGGCAGTTGTGTTTTTTTCAACGGTAGGGCTTGTGTTTTTTTCAACGGCGGTTGTTGTTGTTTTTGTTCCACTAGGCTTCTTTCCGTAAATATAGATCGTCAATTTTTTTCCTGGCTTTACCGTAGGTGATGATATTCCGTTCCACGATTTGATATCAGCCACGGAACATCCGTAACGCTTTGCGATAGTGCTGAGGTGTTCTCCGCTTTTCACAGTATGTATTTTTATTGTTTCCTGTGTTGCAAGTATTTCCTGGCTGTGTAATGTATCTTTCAGTTTATTGTATATATTTTCCTCGTTGGATACAAAAACACCCATTTTACTTGTTGGGAGCGAAAGAATGTTCGCTTCATCCGGTGAATACGGAATTACCCCCCTTTTATAACTAGGGTTCAGATATTGTAACTCTTCTTCTGAAATGTCTAAGACGTAGGATATTTGAGAAAAAGAGAGCTGTTTTTTTACCGATATCGTGTCAATTTGCAAGAACATTTTTTTCGGAATCGCTGAATATAGGTTGTGTTCGGCTGTATAACTCATCACATAATTAACGGCAATAAATGCAGGCACATATCCCTGTGTTTCTTTTGGAAGATAAGGACGTATTTCCCAATATGTTTTTTTTCCGCCGCTTCTGCGGATAGCTTTATTAATATTTCCCGGGCCACAGTTGTAAGCCGCCAAAACAATCTGCCAATCACCAAACAGACCGTATAGGTATTGAAAATATTCACACGCAGCAATTGTCGATTTGTATGGATCGCAACGTTCATCAACATAAGAGGAGACTTTGAGTCCGAACATTTTTCCTGTCGGGTACATAAATTGCCACAGGCCCATCGCCCCAGAATGGCTTTTTGCCAAAGGGTTTAGGGCTGATTCACAAATTGCTAAATACTTTAATTCAAGCGGAAGGTTATACTTGTCGAGCTGCTCTTCAAACAGCGGAAAATAGAGTTGCGACAAAGCCATCATGCGGGAAACGAGTTCCCGTTTTCTCACGGTGTACATATCGATGTAACCCTTTACAACCGAGTTGTATTGTAAATCAAATGGAGAAGCGGCATCTAATTTTAGTAACCGTGATTCATATACCATTTCATCGTAACGGGGAACAGAATCGTGTGGAAAGGTATATTTCAAATTTTTGGGGTATGAAATTTTTCCATATCCCCTTTCAAAAAGATTTAATTTATATAAACTATCCAGGGCGGCAGCAATGGGGTCGTCAACCATTGCTTCAGGCCCATAACCCACTATTGTCTGAGAGCGAAGATTTGCGCCCAAAAACAAAAAAAGGAAAACACTAACGATACGAATCGTTTTTTTGTATGAAGAATGAAGTATTACCACCTTTACAAATATCGCAATGATTGTTTAGAATAGCAAGAAAGATTAGACAAGTAAAGCGTATTTACCAACCAAAAATTGTTAACGCTGAATAATAAGGGTGTTTGTAAGTAAAAAACTAACAATTGTTGATCAAATAATCAGAGAAGGCAAATACATCTGTGTCAGCGAATTTATTTCCAATAACCTGAACACCAAAAGGCATTCCATTTGAGTGTTTTCCCATTGGTAAAGAAATTGCCGGAAGACCTGTAATATTAGCCTGTACAGTGAAAATATCTTCCAGATACATTGTGATCGGGTCTGAACTTTTTTGTCCGAATTTAAAAGCTGTTCCCGGTGTGGTTGGCAACAAAATAAAATCGTAATTTTTTAGTATCTCATTGGTTTTGTTTTGCAATAACCTGCGAACTTTTTGCCCTTTGGAATAGTAGGCATCATAATATCCGGAGCTTAAAACAAATGTTCCCAACATAATTCTACGTTTCACTTCTTCTCCAAAGCCTTCTGTCCGCGATTTTTTATATGTTGACTCCAGGTCTGTTGCGTTTTTGCTGCGGTAGCCATAATTGATACCGTCATATCTCGCAAGGTTTGAAGACGCTTCTGCGGTTGTTAAAACATAATAAGTTGGAACTAAATAGTCTAAATATGGAAAATCTACCGCCTCCACAACGTGCCCCAAAGCCTTTAGTTTGTCAATTATTTCGTTGATACGTGTTTTTATTTCAGGGTCTAATCCGGGGTTTTCTAAACAATCTTTTATATATGCAATCCGGATTTTTGCCGATGAGCTTTTTAATTCTTTTGAATATTCAGAAACCGGCAATGAAGATGCTGTACTATCATATTCGTCTTTACCGGCAATTACTTCCATGATCAACGCAGTGTCTTCAATCGTTTTGGTGATCGGACCTATTTGATCAAAAGAAGACGCGTATGCAATTGCTCCATAACGAGAAACTCGTCCATAGGTGGGTTTGTATCCAACTACTCCGCAAAAAGATGCCGGTTGACGGATAGAGCCGCCGGTATCTGTGCCCAGCGCTGCAATACACATGTTTGCTGCAACTGCTGCAGCAGAGCCGCCGGAAGAGCCGCCGGGAACCCTGTTAATATCCAAAGGGTTTAGTACATTTCCAAAAGCAGAGGTTTCGTTTGAGCTTCCCATTGCAAATTCATCGCAGTTACACCGTCCAATGATAATAGCATCTTCAGCGAGAAGTCGCTCAACTACAGTGGCGCTATAAAGTGATTCAAAACCATCCAATATTTTTGATGAAGCAGAAACTTTGTGGCCTTTGTAACATAAATTATCTTTTAATGCAATCACCATTCCCGCAAGTTTGCCTGCTGTTTTCAACCGAATTTTTTCGTCAACCAGTTTCGCTTTTTCTAATGCAGAGTCTTCAAAAACTTCTAAAAAAATGTTTAAATTTTTATTAGAATTAATTTGTTTTAAATAAGAAGAGGTAAGGGAAACACAAGAAATTGTGCCTCCTGTCAGATCAGATTTTACTTCAGCAAAAGAGTTGTAGGTTTTCACAGATTGAATGAGATTATAAATACAAAAACCTCTTCTTTTAGGAAGAGGAAGAGGTTTTCTAAAATAAAAAATTAATCTTTTTTATCTGCAGGAGGGTTGTTGGCGTCTTCACCCTTAGAAGCATCCTTAAATTCTTTGACACCTTTTCCAAGGCCTTTCATTAGTTCAGGAATTTTTTTACCACCAAAAAGCAATAAAACAATTACTAAAACAATAATCATTTCAGATCCACCAAGACCAAAAATGCCAAGCATTATATTATTCAACATTGTGTTAGGTTTTAAATATGAAGCAAAGATACAAAAATATATGTTTCCTAATTATTCTTATATAACCAATCTTCCGGGTTTAATTTGGTTTGCCCTTTCCACACTTCAAAGTGCATTACTGTTTTTGCGTCCTCATCATCCAGCAATACAGATCCTATATTTTGTTTTGTGGTCACCTTGTCCCCAACTTTTACATAAACGTCTTTTAAATTCGAATAAATTGTTAAAAACTCACCGTGGCGCAAAAGAACAAACTGACCTGCTCCCGGCATATTTACAACAGCTTTCACTTCTCCTTCAAAAACAGCGCGGGCTAAAGAGCCGCTATTGGTAGTAATGTCGACACCGTTATTATTGATATCGATGTTTGCCATCAGAGGGTGCGGGTGAACACCAAAGTGTTCGCTGATAACCCCTTTCGCCACCGGCCACGGTAATTTACTTTTATTACTTGAAAATGAATTTGACAACTGTTGCGATTCAGGGGTGAGGACTAGTTTTTGCGGCTTCGGTTTGTTTTCTTTTACAGCTTGCGCTTGTGCCTTTTCTAATTCTTTTTCTATTACTCTTTGAATCGCTTGTTGAAGTTTTTGAGCATCTTGCTTTTTCTTTTCCAGATCTTTTTTCAATTTGCTTTCTTGCTGTTGTAAACCAGAAAACACCTGTTCTTTTTCTGTTTTTTCTGATGTCAGATTTTGTTTTTCCGATTCTTGGCTGCCTAACAAAACGCGTTGATCCGATTTTTTTGCTTCCAGATCCTGAACCTTTTCATTCAGATTTTTTTTCGTTTGAATAATTCTTTCTGCTTGTTTATGACGGTAATCGCTGTATTGCTGAAGGTATTTTAACCTCATATAAGCTTGTTCAAAATCAGAGGATGCGAAAACAAACATCAATCTACTGTAAGAATCCTGATTTTTATATGCATAATAGATCATTTTTGCATACTCCGCTTTTAATTTTGTGAGGTCTTTTTGTAAGCCATTTATAGATTCGTTGTTTTCTTTTATCTGATGATTTAGTTCTCCAATTTCATTATTGATCGTTGATATTAATTCCTCCCGCACACTGATCTTTTTATTCAGCATTACAAGTTGGTTCAGCGAAAGTTTTTTATTTTTTTTTGTTTCGGCAAGCAGCTGGTTTGTGTCTTCAATTTCTTTTTGGAGCTGTTGTTTTTTCTTTTCCAGGTCCTTTTTGGTTTGTTTTTGAGCAAAGGAGGCTCCCGCATTTATTAACGCTAAAAACAAAAGAAAAAGAAATAAAAACGAACTATTTTTTTTCTTTAATTGATATTGGCTCATAGTTTTCAGGTATTTTAAAAGGGAACGTCTGTTCTTCGTTTAAAATTATTTTATTGTAGGCGATATCTATCTTAACGGATTTTTGTGCCATAATAGTATACTTCATCTTCATTGGAAAAAGCTGAACAGAGTCTTTGAGCTCATAATCACTGAACACAGCATCAAAACTTCTGTCGGGGCTAAACTCATAAAAAAGTATACGTGAGATCTTATAAGTTTCAGGGATCATGTAAATACTTTGTGCTGGCTCTTTCAGCTCCTTTCCTTTTTCCATCACCTTCCGGAGCTTGTTTTTTCTAATAGTGCCAAGCGTATATTGGCAGTTATCCACACCGGGTTTTATTTTTTCATCTTCATCGTAAAACTCGACACTATTACCCACCAGAAGAGATTGCAACATCTCAAAATCCAAATCGGTGCTTAGTAATTTACTGATATATGCAAAGTCGCCAACAAAGAAGTTGTTTTTTACTCTGTTAAGCAATTTCACAGAATCTTTTGTGATAAGAAGTCTAGCCCCTTCGATACCGAGTTTTGAGATCGACATCCATATAATGCTGTCTTTTTTCATTCGGAGTGTAACGGTAAAAGATGCGGATGCGCTGTCTATTTCGCTATCAACAGAAAGTTTTGCATTTAGCCGATCAAACTTGAATTCATTTGCTTTTAGGTTGGTCGTCAGTGTTTTTGAGTTTTTAAAATCCAGCAAACACCTGCCGTTATTGAGAGTGATTTTTTTTCTGGTTTTGCAGGAATATAGTGTTGCAGAAGCCAAAAACAAAACAACAGCAAATCGTAGTGTTGATTTGAGGAGCAGTGAAGAAAACAAAAACAATATTTTATTCATACAATTTTTTGTCTGCAATTTTTTTGTCAAGCAAGGTTGAATTTTCGCCACTCTTTTTTGCGTCTATCCAGTATTTCAGTGCGCTATCAATATCTCCAAGTTGATACAATACATCTCCATAGTGTTCGAGAAGTGTGCCGTTGTTCTTACCGCCACCTTCAAGAGCCTTTCCTATCCAAACTTTTGCATCATCATATTTTTTCATTTGATATAAGATCCACCCATATGTGTCTTGATAAAAACTGTTGTTTGGAGCCAGCATGTTGCTTTTTTTAGACAATTCTTCCGCTTTTTCCAAATTCTTGTTACGCAAGGACAAGTAATATGCATAGTTATTCAGAACGCTTGGATTTGAAGGGTCGAGCTCTAGCGACTTTTCGTATGCAGCATCAGATTCTTCGTTCTTTTTTAATTGATTCTGAGCATCACCTATGTTCGCATAAAACTGTGCTAACAAAAGATTGTTGTCAAACACAAATTCTTTTCCTTCGGTTAAAACCGAAACTACATCATCATATTTTTTCAATTGATAGTTTGAAACACCATTGAAAAAATAGGGAAGTGGCTGATTAGGAAAAAGCTCAATAGCTTCTTTGCTTTCTTTTTGCATCGAGGTAAAGTCATTTAGCTCCGATTCAATTACCAACAGTTGATTCCATAATGCATATTTTTCTTTATCCAATGAAATTGCTTTTCTGTATTGCGTTCTGGCCAGATCATATTTTTTATCGCGAAACAAAAAATCACCATAAATAGCAAAAGACTTTGCTTCTTCCGCATGAACCGCAACAATAATTTTGCATAACTCATCTGCATCTGTTTTCAGCTCGGGATAGTTTTCCGTTATATCGTAATACGACAAAAGGATCTTTACTTTGGTGTCGATATTAAGGTCTTTGCTTTGGAAGGCGATCTTTATTTCATTAAACGCCTTGTCGTTTTGTTTTAAGGTTCTGTAATAATCGGCTAGAGAAAGATGGACATACGCATTGGTAGAGTCGATTTTTATCAATTCTGAAAACGTTTCAAAGGCTTTTTCGTTTTGGCCTTTATCCTGATACAACTCTCCAAGGATCCCGTAATACTTTGCGTCTTTTGGAAACGCTTTTATTAATTTTTTTGCTTCGTCAACGGCCTTTTCAAAGTTGTTACTTGTTTTATAAATTTTCAACTTTTGCATTGAAGCCTCATCCGTTACGCCGATTGACTCCTCAACTTTATTATAGACCTTAATGGCTTCGGCCGGTTTATTGATAAATAAATAAACGTTTGCGAGCTCATAATAAAAGTCAAAGTTTTGTGGATTGTCTTTTATTAATCGTTCATAAACAGCGGCCATTTCATTGAACATTTTGTTCTCTTTTAGGCAGCTTATGTATAGCAGCTGGTACCAAATGTTCTTTGGGTCGATGGCTGCGGCTTGTTTGCTATAAAGCAGTGCCTGGCTCTTGTTGTTTTGAAAGGAGTATATGTGGGCCAGGCCATACATGGTTGCCGCACTATTGGGGTCGATTTTCAGAGCCTGGGAAAACAGTGTTTCTGCCATATCGTAATTTTCCAGGATCCACTCTTTGTTGGCATTAAAAAAGAGGTATTTGAACTGAACAACATCCTTGTCTGCCAGCCCCTTACTTGAAACTTTTTCTGAACTTTTTTGGGATGTTTTACAAGAAAAAATAAAAAATAAAAACAACAACACATACAAAAACTTGTATCTATGAAAAGGGAAAACCAAAGAGTTGCTTGTTTGCGTCAAAACATTGTTTTATCTAACTGTACAGTAATCACCAAGACTCAGATCTGATGATTTGCCAGTGAATTCAGCAAAATTTCCAATCATTGAGTTGCTAAGTTCAGCGTTTAAAATTTTACTATTTGTTTGTATTATGCTGTTTTTTACAACCGAGTTTTCGATTATAGTATCCTTGCCGATCGAGGCATATGGGCCAACGGTGGAGTTTATTAATTGAACATTTTCACCAATGAAACACGGTTCAATTATTTTCGAGTTTGTGTTTTTGTGTGACACGGAAACTGTTTCAGAGTCTTTAATAAATTCTAAAACACGTTGATTCGTGTAAACGGTAGCGTCCTTATTCCCACAATCCAGCCACTCTGTGACTTTCCCGGGTGTGAATTTAGTTCCTTTAGCCTTCATGTTTTCTAAGGCGTTTGTCAGTTGGTATTCCCCTTTCTCTTTGATGTCGTTATCTAACAAATATTGTAATTCGTTTCTAAGATAGTCGCCATCTTTGAAGTAGTAAATGCCGATAATGGCTAGGTCGGAAACATATTCCTGCGGTTTTTCTATGAAGTCGGTAATGATGTTGTTCGCATCAAGTTTTACCACTCCGAAAGGTTTTGGGTCTTCCACTTTTTGTACCCAGATAATTCCTTCCTGAGAAGAGTCCATTTTAAAATCAGCCTTGAAGAGAGTGTCTGCAAAGGCGACAACAACTTTCCCTGTGACACATTCTTTGGCGCACATAATTGCGTGTGCTGTCCCGAGCGGAGTGTCCTGGTAATAAATACTTCCTTTAGCGCCTAGGCTTTCCGCAACTTTTACTAAGTTTTCTTCAGCTTCTTTTCCAAAGCGACCAACAACAAAGGCTATTTCGTCAACCTTTTCGTCACATACCTTTATGATGTCCTCAACAATACGTTGAACCATTGGCTTTCCTGCAATCGGAATAAGTGGTTTAGGAGTGGTTAATGTGTGTGGGCGCATTCTTTTGCCCATTCCTGCCATTGGAATAATTATTTTCATAAAATCAGTCTTGCTTTTTCGCTTAATTATTTTTTTCCTGTACTTCCGAAACCTCCGGCCCCTCTGTCGCTTTCCTCTAATTCTTCTACCTCAACCCATTCCGCTTGTTCGTGTTTTGCTATTACCATTTGCGCAACCCTTTCGCCGTCATTAATTGTGAAGCTTTCATTGGAAAGGTTTACAAGAATTACCTTGATCTCGCCTCTGTAATCTGCATCAATTGTACCGGGTGAATTCAATACAGTTAACCCGTTCTTAAATGCCAATCCGCTACGCGGCCGTATTTGAGCTTCGTAACCAACAGGCAATTCAATAAAAAGCCCTGTTGCAACCAAGGTTCTTTCCAGCGATTTTAAAACAATTGGCGCTTCTATGTTTGCCCGAAGGTCCATTCCTGCTGCCGCCCCTGTTGCGTAGCCCGGTAATTCGTGTTTTGATTTATTTATAACCTTGATCTTCATGTCAACTTTTTAAAATTATTTTTTTCCATTTTCCATACAATAACAATAAAACCAACTAGGATAACATTGTTTAAGATCAGGTTAATGCTTCCTGATCCCGTTTTTATCCATGTGCCGATAAAGTACAAAGTTAAGGATAATCCTAAGTACCCGAGTATGCGTTTTAAGTCGTAATTAACAGGGTAATGTTTATTACCCAAGAAATAGGAGACGATCATCATGCTAGCATAGCAGATCAGTGTTGCCCAGGCACACCCCATATATCCAATTTTGGGGATCCAGATGATATTCAGGACAATGGTAATAATTGCCCCGAATATGGTTAATAAAGCACCAAAATGTGTTTGCCCGGTTAGTTTATACCAGATCGACTGATTCCAGAAGATGCCAAGGAACATATTTGCCAGCAATAAAATGGGTACAACCTTGATGCCGGTGCGAAACGCTGCCGTACCTGCAAAATACTGAATCCATTGGATGTTCATCATTGTTCCTAAAAAGATGACAGAACAAATAATCACGAAGTATTTCATGACATCTGCATAGGTCTTTTTAGAATCCTTTTCTTTGGAATGACTGAAAAAGAAGGGTTCTGCAGCGAAACGGAAGGTTTGAATAAAGATGGTCATGATGATGGAAACTTTGTAACAAGACCCGTAAATACCGACTTGAGAAAGCGCATCTTTTTCGTTTGGAATTAAATGGGTCAATAGAACGCGGTCAAGTGTTTCGTTTACCATTCCCGCCAATCCGGCGATCAACAAGGGAATAGCATATCTCATCATTCGTTTCCAAATGACTGTATCAAAAACAAATTTGATCTTTAATATTTCAGGCGACAACAATAATAGGGTTATTAAACTTGCAGCAAGATTTGAAATAAAGATATAGCCAACACCAATCGATGGATTGTAGATCATCTCAACAAGAGGTTTGTACGATGATTCCGGTGCATCATAAACTCTTTTGCAAAACAGGATGAAGAACAAATTTAATCCTATGTTAATGGCGATATTCGCTGTTTTGATAATGGCGAAACGTTTTGCTTTTCCTTGTTCACGAAGCTTTGCAAATGGAATAGCTGTTAAAGCATCCGTACCAATGATGATGGCGAACCATATAACATACTCCGGGTGACCTTTAAACGTTACCCCTTCGGCAATGGAAGAAGAAAAAAGACACCCCAGAAAAATAAAAACAAAGGAAGATATGATCAGTGATACCAAGGAGGTGGTATACACCTTTTGTTTATCTGTCTCGGATTGAGAGAATTTAAATAAAGCGGTTTCCATACCATAGGTAAGGAAGATTAGCAGAAACGAAACATAAGCGTATGCGGATGTAACAACGCCCATCTGTGTTGTGCTGAAACTATAAGCGTAAAGTGGGTTAAGAAGGTAATTTAGTAGTCGCCCGACAATAGTAGGTAAGCCGTAGATAGCTGTTTGAGAGGCGAGTTTCTTTAAAGGATTCAAGTTTAGTTTAAAGTTTGAAAGTTCAAAGTTATGATTTGTATGCGAAAGGGTGCAAAATTGTTATGGTGTTTTTGAACTGTAAACTTTCAAACACTGAACTATAAACTATATTATTTTCCGGTAAAAACAGCTTTTCGTTTTTCTAAAAATGCTGTTGTCCCTTCCTTAAAATCTTCTGTACCAAAGCATGTTCCAAATTCGTCAATTTCAATAGCAAAGCCGTTTACGCCGTCGGCATAATTTGCATTCACCGCTCTTATTGCAGCAGCAACAGCAACAGGTGATCTGCTAATTATTTTTACGGCTAGTTCATTGCATTTTGCGAGCAATGTTTCTGGTGTTGTTACATAATTCACCAAGCCCCAAGTCAATGCATCAGCTGCTGAAATCATATCGGCAGTCATGATCATTTCTAGTGCTTTTCCTTTTCCAACAAGTTGTGCAAGTCGCTGTGTTCCTCCATAGCCGGGAATAACACCTAGCGACACTTCCGGCAACCCCATTTTAGCATTATCAGAAGCAACGCGAATGTGACAGCTCATCGCTAACTCCAGCCCTCCGCCAAGAGCAAATCCATTAATAGCAGCAATAACAGGTGTTTTTAGGTTTTGGACCAAATTAAAAAGTTTGTCATGTCCTTCAGCACTTAACGCTTTTCCCTGTTCGATACTGAAGTTTGCAAATTCTGAAATATCGGCTCCCGCAACAAATGCTTTTTGCCCTGACCCTGTTAAAACGATAGCACGAATGTTAATATCACCTTCTGCAAAAAGAAGCGCTTGACTAAGCTCTTCAATTGTTTTTTTATTCAATGCATTTAGTTTATCAGGACGATTGATAGTAATTATAAAAACATTGTTTTCGCTAGCTGTTAATAGGTTTTCAAATGTCATAACGGGTGAATTAAAAGTTTCTTTTTTCCTTAACATAATTTGTGATGTATTCAACAATCTCTTTCGTGTCTGTGCCCGGAGGAAAAAGTTTACCAACACCAAGCTTGTTCAGTTTATGAATATCTTTATCAGGAATAATTCCACCACCGGTCAATAAGACATCATTTAAGCCCTTTTCCTTCATTAACGACATAACCTTTGGAAATACGGTGTTGTGGGCTCCGGATAAAATGCTGATGCCAATAGCATCCACATCTTCCTGTAGAGCTGCATTTACAACCATTTCAGGAGTCTGACGAAGTCCGGTGTAGATCACTTCCATTCCTGCGTCCCGCAAAAAAGAAGCGATAACCTTTGCCCCCCGATCATGCCCGTCCAGCCCAACTTTAGCAACTAAGATACGTATTGGTCTTTTCATAATTACAACAAATTATTGGTTACGAATATACGAAATGTATTGGTTAGGAAATCTATTTTTTCGCATATCACGAATCCCTTTTATTCCTCCACAAAGCAGGGTAGGGTTAGATAAAATATTGTTCCTTTTCCTGATTTGGTTTCAAACCATATCCTTCCGTTGGCTGTTTCTACAATGTTTTTTACCATTGCTAAACCAAGGCCCATTCCTCCCGTTTTTGTAGTAAAATTTGGTACAAATATTTTATCAAAAACATCGTCATCTATTCCATTTCCATTGTCGGATACAGAGATCAGGAACTGTTGTTTTTCTCTTTTTAATGAAACGGTTATTTCTCCCCTTTTTTCTTCCGGGATGGCTTGTACGGCATTTTTAATAAGGTTGTTGAACACCCGTAACAACTGTTCTTTGTCTGCGAAAACAAAGGCCTCTGTTGAAATTTCGGTTTCAAAAGTGATTGTAAGGTTTTCCGAATCATGAAATAAGGCAATCGTATTTACAATGATCTCTTTGATATTTATTTTCTCCAAATTAGCCTTTGGCATCTTTGCAAAATTTGAAAATTCGGTTGCAATATTCGACAACGTGTCAATTTGTTCAATGATGGTTTTTGTTAACCGCTCCATCTTTTGGTCCATATCCGGTGCACCGTCTTTCCATGTCCGTTGTAAGTGCTGGACACTTAATTTCATAGGGGTTAGCGGGTTCTTGATTTCGTGGGCAACCTGTTTTGCCATTTCTCTCCAGGCGCTCTCGCGCTCAGATTTTGCCAGCAGATCAGCGCTTTTCGAAAGTTCTGCAATCATTCTGTTGTATTCGCTGACAAGATTTCCAATCTCGTCATTTTCTTTCCAATCGATAGGTTCATTTGTTTTCCCCAACTTTATTTTACTGAGTTTATCTTGAATTAATTTTAATGGTTTCGTTACGTAATTCGATATGAATATTGCGGTAACGATGGATAATGCAAACAGTAAAACATAAATGTTTATCAGGGCAACCAAGAATCCGGAAATCTCTTTTTCTAATTCGCTTTGCTTGGCAAAGTATGGTAAATTGAGGTAGGCAAGCAGTTTACCGTCTTTGTTTTTAAATGGAATATAGGCCGATAAATATTCCAACTTTCCAATTCGTTCATCATGAATGAACTCTGTTTTTCCTAAAATTGCAATTTGCAAAAAGGCCTCCGGATTCATTTTTTTGGAGGTTAAGCCCTCGTCAAAAACTTTGGAACGAGATGAAGCATAAAGGTTTCCTTGCACATCGTAAAAATTGATGTCAGTAAAAAAAACAGAAGAAGATTTTTTCAAAATAAACGAAACGTATTCCGTCAGGCCTTTCCCGAAACTGTTTTCGGCTGACAACTTTCCTTCGACATCAATTTGAACAGAATGAATTTTTTCACTGATATTTTCTTTATTCTTTACCTCAAATTGTTGTTTGATATAATAGATGGTGCCACCACCAAATAATGCCAGTGAAATAAGGACAATTAAAACAAGCAAGACCTGTATTCGGTATTTAAAACTAAAATGTTCGAATAGTTGCCCTAAAGAGATCTGCCGGAATACCAGGATAGACAATAAAAGCAAGCTAAAAAATGCGAACAGGTAGGAGAAAGTGGTGATCTTTCCGATCAAACCGTCATTTCTTTTGCTCAAAACAATGAGGGTTTCCGAGTTTGGCCGATATAACAAATGGTTGAATTCTTCTTTATTTTGAAAGTCAAATTCAGTTTTTGTGAATTTAAAATCATCGGCATTTAAGCTATAGGAATATTTTCCATATTGATTTAATAATTGATTGTGTTTGTATTTTGCATATGAATAATTGCTCAACTCTTGAGATAAGCCGATGTTTCTGTCGAGAAGCAATTCGGGAAAACCAACTTCATCAGAAATAAATTTTGCATCCAATTCAATGTAAATTGTTCCATATTTAGCATCTTCTCGTGGATGTTTATACAACGGTATTTTTGCCAGATAACTAATTTTCCCCGAAGAATTATTGATGAAATAAAATCCCGCAAAAGAAGTTTTTTGACCTTTCTTTTCAATTAACTCATCAAAATAAAAGTTGTTGTCGAAAACCGGGTTTTGTGAACGGATGACAGGTGCACAAGCGCTGTCAAATAAGGCCACCCGGACATCATATTTTTCCCAGAAACCACTGAAATATTGCTGTTTTATGCGTTTCTCAAATTCTTCGGGGTATTTTTCAAATCCACTGATCAACGAAAGAAGAATAGTATCGGCACGAAGTTTTTTGTCTACATCCTGAAACAAAAGTTCTGCAACAGGATCTTGTTCTGCAGCAAGTTTTTCTGCATAAATTTTTCGACTCTCTACTTCTTTGATCGCAGCGTGTTTTATAAAAACGTGCACAGCATAAAGAGAGAAAAGAAACACCAGGAATATGATGCTTGAAAATGGATAGATAGTTTGTTTCTTCTTGATGATTGCTATTGAAAGGACCAAGAGGAAAGGCCAGAAAATTACGATCAGATCAAGCGTTCCGAGAAAATGTGAAATAATTGTGTGGATTGCCGCAGAAATGATGAATACAAAAGCATATTGATTGTTATTGAGTTTTAACAGCTTTAATACAGAAACCATTTTATCTGCAAGTAAAAAATAAATGAAGAGAAGCAGCCCTATAATGATGATACCAACATAACTATATTGGTTGAGAGTAAAGAGATTGTTTATGCCGAATGGAATATTTGAGTTCTTTATTAATCCGATGAATAAAACGTTTAAGGCCCACGAAAACCAAAAGAAAGCAAGAAAGAATGAAAAAGAAATAACGAGCTTGTTCATTTTTTTTAATTGACTTACAAGCACATCAAATTCAAGGTTGTTTAAAAAAACAAATGTTAAATAAAATAGTAAGACGACATTTATTAATAGGTCGCCCAACGATGTTAACCATACAGAGCTGGCGTTTGCAAAAATTTTAGGACCGAACAGATCGAAGGAATAAAAACTTTCCGGGAAACTGAATTTGATTAAAAAATAACGGACAGAAACAGCCAGAAGCACGAATGCCAGTGTAGAAAAATTTTTACTATATGGCATGAAAAAGCTGGAGCAAAAAGCCTTGAAAAAGAGGATCAGAAAAATAAAAGCCAAAAGGTTCAGAAAAACTGAAACATAGGAAACAAGTGAAATAGAGTTGTTTGCCGGATCAAATTCAAGCGAGAACAGGTATTCGCCCTTGTAATTTTTTACTCCGTTTGTTGCATTCGGGTTATCGGTGATCAGTTTTGTTTCTGCAGGAACTGCAAAATCTTTTTGAAACTCATTGACCAGGTATTTATTTTGATAAGGGTATTCGTTTTTTACCAGAACCAACCCAACGATTGCTTTTGTTGTTGTAGCGTTGGTGTGCGGTCGAACAACCTCGAACCACCCATTGTGAAGCTTGGCCATTTTTGAATCGAGGCAAATCTCTTTTACCCAATTTTCAACAGCAATAGAATTGTCACTCCAAAACTTTAAGGTGTCGTTTTCATAAATGAGAAGCGCAATCCCCTCTTCCTGCATCAATAAATTATAATAAGAAGGATTTTTCGAGAAAAGGTCATTATAGTTTTCCGATTCTGCCCGCTTAGCCAAAGACAACATTTCTTCATTCAGGCGTTTTTCTTTTTTATGTAAAACACTTTCGAAGCCGCTTATTGTCGGTTCAGCCCCCCCCGAATAGGTATAATAAAGCAGGGTCCCGGCAGCGAAAAATGCTAGAGCCAGAACTAAAAGGAAATATTTATTTTTAAAAATATTTTTCAAGAAAAATGATAATTAATTACATTTACTGCTTTAGAATAGTTTTGTATCAACAAAACAAAGGTGCAAATAAAATAAATAAACAAGGCACATTCAGCCACAGAAATTGTACCAAAGAAAATGGCTAGACAAAAAGAGAAAAAGACGGCAAGATCATTGCCTCTTGAGAAATCCACAACATGGGGGTTAAATGATTTTAGGACACAAGCATTCATTCTTGTGTTTATTGGTTTTTTGTTTTACGCTAACACATTAGTTAATGAATATGCTTTGGATGACGGAATTGTTATTCAGAATAACGACTATGTTCAGCAAGGTTTCCGCGGTATTCCGAAAATACTTAGCACAGATGCATATGATAGTTTTTACAGACATATGGGCGCAAAACAACAATTATCAGGAGGCCGCTTCCGGCCACTTTCTGTTGTTACCTTTGCAATTGAACAGCAATTATTCGGTAGCAATGCCGCAATAAAACCTCCTGATGATGCGGCATTTGTCAGGCATTTTATGAATGTGGTGTATTACCTTTTATCTATTGTTGTTTTACTTTACTTCTTAAAAAATTATATTTTTAAAGAAGATCCTCTTACTGCATTTATTGCCTGCCTAATCTTTTTAATTCATCCGATGCATACCGAGGTTGTTGCGAATGTAAAAAGTAGAGATGAGATTCTGTCCTTCTTATTTATCATTCTGACTTTCATTGCCGTTTTTCGATATCGGGAATCAAAAAATACGAAACAACTGTTATTTGGGCTTTTGTTTTATTTTTTAGCCTTGCTTTCGAAAGAATATGCGATCACACTTTTGGTGTTGATTCCTATGTTGTTGTATATTATTTTGAAAGAGCGTTTTTCAAGCATTATACAATTGATGATACCATTTGCCATTGTGGCTGTTTTATATGTGGGAATACGTTTTTCAATTGTTGGTGCAGGTGCAAAATTTGAAAACCCTGATGTTCTTAATAATCCGTATATATATGCCACTCAACCGGAAAAACTTGCAACAAAAATAGAAGTGCTTTTGCGCTATTTGAAAATGCTTTTTTATCCAACCCCGCTTTCAAGCGACTACTCATACAGCACAATACCTTTTGTAAATTTTAGTTATGGAATTGTCTGGGCTTCTATTCTTATCCATATTTCAATGTGTGTTGCTGCCGTTGTTTTATTTTTTAAAAGAAACATTCTTTCGTTTGCCATTGCTTTTTATTTGGTGCACCTGCTCCTTATCTCCAACTTAATATTCAATGTTGGAGCAACAATGGGCGAAAGGATGGTATACCACTCTTCATTTGGTTTCGCGATAATCCTTGCCGTTATTATTTCGCTGATATTAAAAAAGCTGTTTTCAGCACAAACAAAAAAAATTGTTGCTGTATCTTTTGGATGTCTTTTAGTTATATGGTGTGGAGCAAAAACGATACAGCGAAATGCGGAATGGAAAAACGACCAGATATTATTTATTGCCGATGCTAAAACGGTTCCAAATAGCGCTTTGGTAAACGGAAATGCAGGAAAAGCTTTTATTGATATGTCGGAAAAGCCCGAGAATAAAGCACGCGAACTAGAATTGATCAATAAAGGAATATTTTATCTGAATAGGTCTGTGAGCGTTCATGATAAATATGTGAATGGTTATTTGAATTTAGGTGTCGCTTATTTCAAGTTAAAGGATTACGAAAAGGCGAATGCGTATTGGGACAAAGCAAAAGAAATTTATCCAAGTAACCCTTTAATAAAACGTAATTTCGATCTGCTTGGTGCAACCTATTTTAATCAAGGGATGTCTATAGGAGGGAAGAATATTCCGGAAGCGATAAAACTGATGGAAAAAGCGGTGAGCATAGATTCTACTAATGCGGAGTATTGGTATAACATAGGCGGTGCAAGTTTTACAATTAAAGATTTTAAAAAAGCAAGAATCGCTTGGGACAAAACGCTGCAACTAAAACCAGGTCATCTTCAGGCACAAGACGGTATTAAAGCCCTGCCGCCTCAATAGCTTGAAAAACGGATTAATTTTCTTATTTTTGATACTAGCATTAGCATTGAAACAAAAACGACTCTTTAATAATGACATTCACAGTTAAAAAATATTATACTTTTCTTTTCCTGTGTCTGTTTGTTTTAAATGCCTCTGCCCAGCATACTAAAAGCAACGAATCGCAAAGTGCTATAAAGTTTACAGAAAACAAAAACCAATGGGACAGTAAAATTCTTTACCGAGCTCAGTTGGATGGAGGTGCCCTTTTTCTTCAAAAAAATGCATTTACCTATAATTTTTACGACAAAGAAACGCTACGCAACAATCACTTAGGGAGAAACAAAAAGAATCTTGGCAAGCCCGTTCGGTCACACGCTTTTCGTATGACTTTTTTAAATGCTTCAGCATCAGTGCAAACTTCATCAAAGCAGCTAACTACTGATTATTGCAACTATTTTATTGGTAAAGACAAAAATAAATGGGCGGGAAATGCAAAAAATTTCAGAGAAGTAAATTACAAACATTTATATCCGGGGATCGATCTTCAGGTATTGGGAATGCAAAATAGTGTGAAGTATAATTTGATTGTAGCACCAAATGCAAACCCTAAGGATATTTCACTTTTTTATGAAGGGCTTGATAAAATAAATATTGAAAAAGGAAACCTTCAGTTACAGACAAGTGTGAATGAACTGCTAGAGCAGAAGCCTTATGCCTATCAATTTATTGACGGATACGAGGTGGAGGTGCCTTGTGAATTTGTTTTGAAAAACAATACTGTTACCTTCCGCTTTCCTGATGGATATAACAAAAATGTGGAACTGGTTATTGACCCGATCCTTGTGTTTGCTTGTTCTTCGGGGTCAACAGCAGATAATTTTGGAATGACTGCAACATACGATTCGGATGGCGATCTTTATTCCGGAGGAACGTGTTTCGATATCGGTTTTCCAACAACGCTTGGTGCATATGATGTGACCTTCAATGGGGCACCAGCTTACGGAATAACAGATGTGGTAATTACAAAATATGATTCTTCAGGAACGTTTTTGCAATACTCTACTTATATCGGAGGCGCTAACGGAACAGAAATTGTTACCAGTCTGGTTGTTGATAATTCAGAAAATCTTTTGCTTTACGGAGCAACGGGGTCATCTGATTTTCCTGTTACACCCACCGCTTACGACACAACATTTAACGGTGGAATATTGCTTCATTTTATCTATAATGGATCTTTTTTCGATAACGGAACGGATATCTATGTTGCAAAATTTAATCCGACCGGAACCACATTAATGGCTTCAACATTTATCGGAGGGACAATGAATGATGGAGTAAATGTGAACAATGACAGTGTGCTTTTTTCGGGAACCACCTATGAGTTTCCGGCCGACTCTTTACAATATAATTATGGTGACCAATATCGTGGTGAGATCAATGTTGATGCTGCAGGAAACGCGTATATTGCTAGTTCTACCAGATCTGGTAATTTTCCGATAGTGAATGGTTTCGACAACACAATGGGAGGAGAACAGGATGCGGTCGCCTTTAAATTTAACCCAGATTTTTCTGTATTGCTGTGGAGCACTTATTTGGGTGGCACTGATAATGATGCCGGATATGCTCTGGCTCTTGACGATTCATTAAATGTCTATATAACTGGAGGAACACGAAGCAACAATTTTCCTTCAACGCCGGGAGTTCTTCACACAACCTATCAAGGAGGGAAAGCGGATGGTTATATTGCAAAAATAAAAAAGGACGGAACAGTACTTCTTGCATCTACTTATTGGGGAACACCGGCCTACGACCAATGCTATTTTATTCAGATCGATAAGGATAGCAATATTTATGTTGTGGGCCAAACAGAAGGGTTGATGCCTGTTACGACTGGTGTATACAACAATGCGAACAGCGGACAGTTTATCACAAGAATGAACTCAAAGCTTACCACGCTTGGTTTTTCAACTGTTTTTGGTAATGGCAGCGGAACGCCAAACATATCTCCATCTGCCTTTTTGGTGGACGATTGTAAGAATATTTATGTCTCCGGTTGGGGTGGAAAGATTGTGCCTCCTGTTACAAACACCACTGGAATGCCATTGACAGCTGACGCTATCCAGCCGATTACAGATGGTCACAATTTTTATTTGATTGTACTTTCTGCTGATGCATCTTCTCTCGTGTATGCTACTTATTTTGGTGGTGCAACCAGCTGGGAGCACGTGGATGGAGGCACCAGCCGATTTGATAAAAAAGGAATAATTTACCAATCCGTTTGCGCAGGGTGTGGTGGAAACGATGATTTTCCCGTAACACCAGGGTCCTGGCCGAATACAGGCGCTAACGTAAATCACGCTACTAATTGTAATAACGGAACATTTAAATTTGATTTTCAAGTACCTCCCGTAAATGCTGATTTTACAATTGATACAGCATCGGGCTGCGCTCCCTTTTCTGTTACCTTCAGCAATCAAAGTTCTGCGTTTGGCACCTATCTTTGGGATTTTGGGGGAGGAGACACTACTTCGTTGATCTATAATCCCACACACGTTTTTCCAACACCCGGAACGTATACTGTTACTTTGATTTTATATAATAATGCTTGTAAAATTTCAGATACAGCCTTCACAATAATAACTGTTTATCCAGGTATCACTGCAGATTTTGGCCTGGCAAGTCCGCCTTGCTCAAACAACATTTCCTTAACGGATTCCTCGGCAACAAGTCCGACTTCATGGCAATGGGATTTTGGTGATGGAGCCACCTCCATACTTCCAAATCCAAATCATTCTTATCCTTCATCAGGAAACTATGTGGTAACTTTAATTGCAACTACTGCGAATGGGTGTGCTGATACAACTTCAGTCAGCTTTGACAATTCCGGAGGCGCAACAATAAATCCGAATACAATAATTTGCGATGGTGGAAGCGCGCCCTTATTGGCCACAGGAGGTTTTGCATACAGCTGGTCACCCTCATCGAGTTTAAATAACGCAACTATTTCTAATCCTGTTGCAAGTCCTATAGCTACAACCACCTATACCGTGAATATTTCAACCGTGAATTCTTTAGGTGATACTTGTATTGTGACATTGTCTACAACAGTTACAGTTATTGACCCTGCACTATTCCCTATTTCTGCCTCAGCGGATGCGGACAGTATTTTTGAAGGAACTTCAACAATTATTCATGCGATCACGGACCCCACTTTAACGATCTTGTGGAGCCCTTCAACCGGATTAAGCGATCCCACTTCATTCAACCCAACAGCTTCTCCGACAAGCACAACAACATATACATTGACTGTAATAGATTCATCCGGTTGTCCGAAAACAGCAACAATAACAATTTATGTGTTATCGATGAAATGCAATCCCGCCGATGTTTTTGTTCCAAATACTTTTACGCCAAATAATGACGGTCAAAATGATATTTTATACGTAAGAGGTAATATGATCTCCGAATTATATTTCGCAGTTTATAACCGTTGGGGCGAATTGGTTTTTGAAACAAAAGATCAAAATGTTGGTTGGGATGGAGTTTATAAGGGTATGAAAGCTGATCCGGCTGTATTTGCCTGGTATTTAACAGCGAAATGCTATAATGGTGATGAACTGAAAAAGCAGGGAAATACAACGTTGATCAGATAAAAGAAGAATGAAAAAAAATAAGATCATATTATTTTTAATTGTCTTTAGTGTGAAATTTATTCATGCTCAGGACATTCATTATTCCCAATTCAACGCTTCGCCACAAAATCTTAATCCTGCTCAAACAGGCTTGTTTGATGGAGACTGGAGGTTTGTTGGAAATTTCAGAAGTCAATGGTCGGTGATCCCTGTTCCCTACAGAACTTTTTCTTTGGCAACAGACACCCGCCTGAAAACGAAATTAGAAAATGACGCCCCGGCTGTTGGGTTGGTTATAAATACTGATAAATCGGGAGACTCGAAATTTACAACAACGCAAATTTTTGTTTCGGGAGCATACATAAAAAAATTAAACAAAGATTCCACTCATTTTATATCTGTTGGGTTTCAGCCTGGAATAACCTCAAAAAGTTTTAACGTTGCTGCATTAACATTCGACAATCAATATGATGGGGATAGTTATAATGCTTCCTTACCAAGTGGTGAAAATTTTCCAAAAACAAGAATTACCTACCTCGATCTTGGTGGAGGCTTGGCCTACCTTTGGAGAAAAAATAATCGTACGCTTGTAAATATTGGCGTGTCTGCTTTACATATGAACAAGCCAAAACAGTCCTTCTTCAACAATGATGGAATTCGTTTGGATGTAAAAACGTCCATTAGCGGGATAGCAGAATTTCCTGTTTCCGGACAATTAGATGTTTTGCCAACAGTGTTATATCAACGTCAGGGAAAATTTCAGGAAACCGTTTTCGGTCTTTTTGGAAAATACCATTTGAGACCTGTGGATGGAATGACAACCGCTGTTTCTCTCGGAGGGTTCTATCGCATGAAAGATGCATTTATTTTGGTGGCGAATATGGATTATAGAAGTTTTAATGTGGGAGTGAGTTACGATGTTAATATGTCAAAGCTGATTGCAGCAACAAATCACAGAGGAGGTTTTGAAATTTCCGTGATCTACATTCTTAAAAAAGTCGCCCCATTTGTTGCCAAAAAACGAGTTTGCCCAATTTATATGTAGTTTATGAAATGTGATAAACAAACTATAGGAAACCGTTTTATGAATGCAAAAACTCTTTGTGTTCTTGTTGCATATTTCTTTTGTCTTGGCTCTTCCATTTTCGCTCAAAAAACAAAAACGCTTCTTGCGGATGGTGACAAAGCATTCGCTGATAACGATTTTTTTTCTGCCGCAGCATACTACAATAAAGCCATCCTCCAGGATTCCAGCGATATCGTTCTTCAATACAAATATGCAGAAGCAAGTCGTTTAAACTTTGATTATGCTATTGCAGAACATTGGTATTCCAAGGTGATCAAGAAAGATGCGATGGGAAAACTTTATCCGGAATGCTCTTTTTGGTTAGCGACAATCAAGAAGAACAGAGGGAATTATAAGGATGCAAAAAAGATGTTCGATAAATATGCTAAGAAGAACAAAAAAAAGAAGGACAGTTATTTTGTGAAAAAGGCAATTCAGGAAGTTGCTGCTTGTGACTTCGCTCAATTGCTGATGGCAAGTCCGGATAAAAGTGTTAACATCATACATCTGGATAGTACCGTAAATAGTAAAGTATCAGAATATGCACCAATACAAGTAGACAGCCTTTTATATTTTTCTTCCTTGCGTGATGGAAAAGATCGTGATAAAAAACACAGCGTTAATTACAATAAAATTTATACTTCAATTCAGGATTCTGTAAAATGGAAAAAGGTTGTTGAGCTAGATACACTTTTTAATCATCAGGGTGTTCATAATGCCAATACAGCGTTTAATGCGGATTTTACAAAAGTTTTTATTACACGATGTGTTCAAAAAAATTCAATGGATTTTAATTGTGAAATTTATTCTTCTGAATTTAAGAACGGCCAATGGAGTGCTTTGCAGAAATTACCTCCGGAAATAAATGTCAAAAATTATACAAATACACAACCTGCGATCGGATTTTTGGGAGAAGAAGAGGTGTTGTTCTTCGCATCAAATCGTCCCGGGGGAGAAGGTAAAATGGATATTTGGTACAGCAAAATTAATAAGGACGGATCGTATGGCAAATCAATAAATGCAGGAAAAAAGGTTAATTCCATTGATGATGAGATCACTCCGTATTATTGCAAACCTTGTCAGGAATTATTTTTTAGTTCCAATTGGCACAAAGGATTGGGTGGCTTCGACATATTTAAAAGTGATTTTAAGAATAACGAATTAGGAGAACCTAAAAATTTGGGATTGCCATTCAACAGTAATTTCAACGACATTTATTTTTCTATCAATTCAAAAAAAACAGAAGCATTTATTTCCTCTAATCGCACAGGTTCTTTCTTCGAAGAAAAAGAAAGTTGCTGCAATGATATTTATATGGTGAAACTTCCCAAAATTGAAGAACCACCTAAAAAAGTTGATAGCACACAAGTTTTCGTTACCCAGATGAAATTGCTTGTGCCCCTGACGTTGTATTTTCATAATGACGAGCCGGACAAAAAAACACTTGCCATCACGACAACAAAAAATTACAGAAAAACATATGAAGATTATTCTGCTATGCACGAGTTGTATAAAAAGGAATATTCCAAAGGAGCAAAGGGTGATGATATTGAAAGGTCTTATGGCGACATTGATAACCTGTTTGAAGACTCTGTTGATGCAGGAATGCAGGATCTGGATAAATTTGCACAGCTTTTAGTAAAGGTGTTAAAGGATAACGAAAAAGTGACAATTACCATGAAAGGTTATTGCAGCCCGCTTGCTTCCACAGATTATAACGTAAATCTTGCAAAAAGAAGAATCTCAAGTTTAAGGAATTATTTTATCGAATATCAAGGCGGCATTCTTGTAAAGTATATTGACAATCCGAATCCCGCAGAAGGCAAGATCACATTTTTTAACGAAGACATCGGCGAGCTAAAGGCCCGGCCAAATGTGAGTGACGACTATTACGACACAAAAAACTCGATCTATAATCCTGCGGCTGCTTTGGAACGAAAGATCCAGATCATTGCTATTTCAACGTTTTCTTCCAACAAAGAATAATTTCTTTTTCTTCCGCAATCATTTTGTAATTGCAGGGTAAGAATAATCCACTCTATTTTTTCCTTTTAAAAATCGCTCAAATTGTTTAATTTTGTAGGAGACGAACTATTTTTATGCGCAGTATTATAAAAATTCTTTTTTTGTTATTTCCTGTTGTTTTGTTTTCTCAAACGAAACAAAACATCGATCCGAACGGATACAACAAATTTTATTACGATAACGGAAAGATTTCCAGTGAAGGCCCGATGCGTGAGGGGAAGCCTGACGGCTACTGGAAAACATATTCACAAACAGGTGTTTTAAAATCAGAAGGCAACAGGAAAAATTTCCAGTTGGATAGCGTATGGAAATTTTATAGTGAACAAGGGAAATTAGCTTTTGAGTTTAATTACAAAGACGGTAAAAAAACCGGTTTAAAGAATACCTACGATACAAAAGATGGCAATATCATCGTTTCTGAAAACTTTGAAAACGACGTCAAACAAGGAAACTCAACCATTTTTCATAAGCCGGTAAAACTTGCGGACTCTACTTTTGGGCCTGTTAAAGTGAAGCAGGTGATTCCTTTTGTTACCGGAAAAGAAGAGGGACAGGGATACGAGCTTTCTTTGGATAGCACTGTCATTACGATCACGCAATACAAAATGGGTTTTATTCAACGTGAAGAAAAGGTGAACCGTAGAGATGGCAACGGTTTAAAGCAGGGAATGTGGAAAGAGTTTTATAAATCAGGAATCGTGAAAAACGAGGTAAACTTTTCTGATGATAAGATGAACGGCTACTTTAAAGAATATGGGCCCAATGGAAGCTTGTTAAATACCACAAAATATATCAACGGTGTAATACAAACAAACGCTCCGGAACTAGCAAAGTTGGATGTAAAAACAGCCTACTATGAATCGGGGATCGTAAAATTTACTGGAACTTATCGTGATGGCGTTGCAGAAGGAATTCATCGGGAGTTTTCGCCTGACGGAAATGTGATAGACGCTAAAGTTTATGTGGATGGAGTTTTAACCGGAGAAGGAATACTGGATACAGCCGGCCGGCAGCAAGGTCCGTGGAAAGAATTTCATCCCAACGGAGAATTAAAATCTAAAGGCGAATATCTGAACGGGAAAAGAATTGGTGACTGGACATTTTATCATCCTAATACTAAAATTGAACAAGTGGGGAAATACGATAAGAAAGGCAGAGCACAAGGACCATGGAAGTGGTATTACGAAAGCGGAAATTTATTACGGGAAGAAAATTATCGCAACGATCTGCAAGATGGAACGATGACAGAATATTGTGATTCCGGGAAAGTAATAACAAAAGGAGATTTTATCGATGGCTTAAAAGAAGGCCCGTGGATGTTGGAATTGCAAGAGTATAAAGAAGAAGGAAATTTTAAGAACGATCAAAGAGAGGGTGAGTGGAAACACTATTTTACAGAAAACGGCAAGCTTCGCTTTATCGGAAAATTTATTGACGGTGTTCCTGATGGCATGCAGATATATTATTATCTGAATGGCAAAGAACGTCAAACAGGAAAATATTTAGGTGGATTGAAAGAAGGTGAATGGAAGTATTATGATGAGGCGGGATTTTTATTTTTGACAATTCTTTATAAAAACGACATAGAAATTAGGTTTGACGGAATAAAGGTGCTTCCCGAAACATCTACATCCGAGCCTAGTATAAAATAAAAGAACGATTAAAATTAATGACGCTCTCAAAAAAATCAAAGGACCAATTAATTTCTGAAGTGAAAAAACTTCAGAGGAAGGTTGGTTTGTTGGAACAAAAAAAGAAAACGATTGCGGACAAAGAAAAAAAAATCTCTTCAACAAAGGATTCCAAATGGGATTCGTATTTCAAAAATTCTGAACACACCATTTTAGTTCTTGACAAAAAAGGCTGCATTATTGACAATAACGATCTCATTAATAGCGCCAACAGGGATAAAATAATTGGACAGTCTGCCTATAAATTTATTGAGAAAGAATACCACTCTGTTGTTAAGAAGGCGCTGAATATTGTTTTTACTAAAGGCAAGTATCAACAATATGAAATTTCCGGTCTAGGCAAAAAGGGACAAAAAGCATTTTATTCTTCAAGGGTAACCCCGCATTTTGAAAATAAAAAAGTGGTTGCCGCGATTGTTGATATCATTGATATTACTGAGGTTATATTAACAAAAAAAGCACTGGAGAATAGTGAAGAAAAGTTTAAAAAACTTTCCGATTCAGCTTTTGAAGGTATTGCAATCCATAAGGAAGGGAAAGTGGTTGAAGTAAACAACGCACTGCGAAAAACATTTCAATACACGGATAAAGAGCTGATAAATCAACCTATTTTAAAATTTATTCACCCCGATTTTCATAAGATCGTTTTTGAGAATGTAAAAAACAAAATTGAAACCCCCTATGAAGTTCAAATGCTTCGCAAAGGAAAGAAAGCGTTTTGGGCAGAATTATTAGGCACTGAAATTATTTATAAAGGAGAACCGGCCCGCGTTACTTCTATCCGCGACATTAGCAAGTTTAAAGTAAACGAAAAGAAGATAAAGGAAAGTGAAGAGAAATTCAGAATGCTTGCAGAAAATGCGACTGACCTGATATATAGGTGTAGCGTTTTTCCTGAAGTTCGGTATGAATATGTTAGCCCCTCTGTGAAAGACATTACCGGCTACTCAGCGGAAGATTTTTATAAAGACCCTTTTTTAGGATTCAAAATTATTCACCCGGATGATGTCCCTTTGCTGGGTGAGTCAGAAAAATTATTAAAAAGCAAAGCAAAGGTCAGCAATATCAAGGGCCCGGAAATTATTGTCAGGTGGATCAAAAAAGACGGCAGCATCATTTGGACGGAAACACGGAGTAAACCTGTGTTTGATGACAATAAACGCATGGTAGCTATTGAAGGGATCTCAAGAGATATCACAGCACAAAAATTAAGCGAAGAGAAATCAAGAGAAGGCGAAGAAAGCCACATTCACTTTTTACAGGAAATTCCAAGTGGTGTAATAATTTATGTTGACTTTGTTGTTGTTTTTGCTAACAAGGCGGCTTTTGAAATTTTCGGTATAAAGGAGAAAAATATTGAAAAGGTTACTAACCTGAACATTCATAATTACATCCTTCCAAAATATCACAAAGAAATAACTGATCGTGCAAAACGTGTATTGAATGGTGAAATATTGCACTTTTTTGAAATTGAGGTTAAAACACCGGCCGGTGAGATATTAGACATTGAGATCAAGTCTAAACTGGTTTTCCACAAGGGAAAAAAGGGAATACAAACGATCTTTAATAATATTTCACAGCGGAAAAACACTGAAAGAATATTAAAAGAAAGTGAGCGAGCCCTCTCCACTTTGATGAATAACCTTCCGGGAATGGCATATCGTTGCGACAATGATAAAAATTGGACAATGCGTTTTGTTAGTAAAGGGTTTAAAGAGCTTACCGGGTACGACCCAAAAGATGTTGTAGATAATAAAAAAATGTCGTTTGCGGATATTACCCACCCTGATGACGCACAGTTGCTAAAAGAAAAAATTCAGAAAGCGTTTAAGAACAAATGCCCTTTTGAAATTGAATATAGGATAATTATGGCCTCAGGTGAAACAAAGTGGGTATTGGAAAAAGGGGAAGGTGTTTTTTCTGAAGATGGAAAGCTTTTGTTTTTGGAAGGTTTTGTTTTAGATATTGATGAAAAAAAACGTTACGAATCAGAACTGAAACAAAGCGGAGAAAACTATAAAAACCTTGTTGACAAATCTCCTGATGGGATCTTTATATTTAATCCAATCGATGGCAAAATAGCATTTGCTAACCCAAGTGCATTTAGTATAGTAGAAATAAATTCGTATGAAGACCTGAAAAACAAAACAGTTTTGGATTTCATTCATCCCGAATTTCATGAGGAGGTGAAGGGGCGTATGCAGGCCAACTATCCTCTGGAGTCTCGCACTTTCAGAGTGACGACAGTAAAAACGGCAAAAGGGAATATGGTGGAGTTAGAATTACAGGCCGAACACGTTAGATACGATGGAATCGAAGCTATTCAGGTAACAATGCATAAGATCGGAATAGAAAAACAACTTGCCAAAGAGCAGTTAAGAGCTCAAATGGCCGAAGAAACCAATGCATTGTTGGAGCAAGAAATTACCACAAGGAAAGTAATACAATTAAAGTTATTAGAATCTCAAAAATATACCCGTTTAATTATCAACGGTTCTATCGACATGATTTGCGCGTCTGATCGTAAAGGGTTGATAACAGAATTTAATCAGGCAGCACAAAATACATTTGGGTACACAGCTAGTGAAGTATTAGGGAAACACGTGAGCATGCTATACGAGGATCCAAACGAGAGGATAAAAATTACCGATGAAGAGTTATATAAAAAAGGGGTATATGCGGGAGAGGTAACCAATATCAGAAAAAATGGAGAAAAATTCGTTGCCTATTTGTCTGCCTCTATTCTAAAAAATGATGAAGGAGAAGTGATCGGTGCAATGGGTGTTTCTAGGGACATCTCACAATTGAAGAAAGCAGATGAAACGTTACGCTCTCAATCGGCAAAATTTAATGCAATTATCGAAAGTAGCTCCCACGTTATTTGGACTGTTGACAAAAACATTTGTCTGACTACCTATAACCATAATTACGACAAACAATTGATGAACAGATATGGGATTCGTGCGAAAGTTGGATTATCGATGATCTCCGGAGACTCTGTTTCATCCCAGGAGCATAATAATTTTTGGATAAAAAAATATGAAAAAGCATTTGCCGGTGAGCCGCAATATTTTGAAACTCAATTCATCGAAAAAAATGGAAATGAAAGTTGGAGTGAAATTTATTTAAATCCTATATCTGATGATTCCGGACAGGTTCTGGAAGTTTCCGGCATAGGCCACGATGTTACAGAGAAAAAGATATCGGAAGAACGCATACGCCAATCCTTACAAGAGAAAGAAATACTATTAAAAGAGGTTCACCATCGTGTAAAAAATAATTTACAGGTGATCTCAAGTATACTGAACCTTCAATCTTCTTATGTGAAAGATGAAGCGACACTTGATATTTTAAAAGAAAGCCAGAATAGGATCAAGTCAATGGCCTTTATTCACGAAAGTTTATACCAAACAAAAGACTTTTCAAGCATTAATTTTACCGAATATGTTGTAAATCTTTCACAAAATTTGATTCACTCGTATTCGAATTTTGACAATGAAATTAAATTAAACCTTGACATTCAAAATGTTTTTCTTAATTTAGACCTGGCAATTCCTTGCGGGTTAATCATTAATGAAATAGTTTCTAACGCATTAAAGTACGCTTTTGTCGAAAACAGTCGGGATGGAGAGATAACCATTAAGATGCAAGTTGTTGAGGATGACCTTGTATTAAATATCGGAGATAATGGTAAAGGGTTGCCTGCAGATCTTGATTTCAGAAACACAGAATCGCTTGGATTGCAATTAGTCGTTACTTTGACCGATCAGTTGAGTGGAACAATAGAATTGAATGTTGAAAAAGGAACAAACTATCGCATTAAGTTTAAACAAAATCAAATAAAAAACCGAATATAAAATGTCAAAAACAAACATTCTAATAGTTGAAGACGAAAGCATTGTTGCCAAAGACATTCAACATAGCCTCAAAAAACTTGGATATACTGTAGTTGGAATGTGTTCAACAGGTGAAGATGCGATCAAGGTTGCGGAAGAATTAAAACCGGATCTTGTGCTAATGGATATCATGTTAAAAGGCGACATGAGCGGGATTGAAGCGGCCGGACAAATTCGCGAAAAACTTAATATTCCGATTATTTACCTTACCGCTTATGCGGATGAAAGTACCTTAAGCAAAGCAAAAGTTTCGGAACCATACGGTTATATCATCAAGCCATTTAAAGAAATTGATCTGCATACGTCAATTGAAATGGCCATCTATAAGCACGAGAAAGAAACAGATGTAAAAAAAGAAAGAGATTTCTTATATTCTATTGTTGAAAATAAAGAATCGAAAGATATCATTTTTGTGAAATCAAATTCTCGTTTGGTGAAGGTAAAGACCAGCGATATTTTTTTTGTTGAGGCACTAAAAGATTATGTAGTAATTAATACCAACAGTGCCAGATATACGATCCACTCTACGATGAAGGATATCGAGAAAAAATTACCAGCAAGTGATTTTATCCGTGTTCACCGCTCTTTTATTGTGCGTATCGATAAGATCGTTGCTATCGAACAACCGAATTTAATTTTGGAAGAAGACAAAAAATTAATTCCGATCGGTGGTTCTTATAAAGATGACCTTGCAAAAAGATTGAATATGATCTAAGGGTTTAACCACAGATTATCCAGATTTACACAGATATATTTTAAAAAACGCTTCGGATAATTTCGGAGCGTTTTTGTTTTTAATTATATAGTTTTTATTTTTTTATCCGTGTAAACACTTGTAATCCGAAGTGCTTAAACCTCAAACCCCCATTCATCAACAAACGGATTTCCGGTAGAAGGTTTTTGTCGTTTATTTTCAGGCTTTGCAACCTCTGAGTCCAGCGGTTTTTTATTTTGTGAATTTCGCTCAGTTGCGGATTTCATTTCCTCTTTAAAGTTTTTATTTTTCGCTTTGTGTTGTTCGCGTTTTGAAAGTTTGCTGTTTTGTCCTTTGTCTTGATTCTTGTGTCTTGATTCTTGATTCTTATTTGTTTCTTCAAACACTTCTACCAATGCAAAATCCAGTTGTTTCTTAACAAGGTCGGCACGCTTTATTTCTATTCTAACAGTATCGCCAAGCGTTAATACTTTTCCAAATTTTCTGCCACGTAAACAATAATTATCTTCATCAAAATAATAATTGTCATCACGCAATTCGCGCAAACGAACCATTCCTTCGCAATGATTTTCGATGATCTCCACAAAAATCCCCCACTCTGTTACACCCGAAATGACACCATCAAATTCCTGACCTATTTTATCTGTTAAATATTGGACCTGTTTGTATTTAATGGAAGCCCGCTCCGCATCAGCTGCAAGTTTTTCCATTTCGGAAGAGTGTTTGCACTGTTCTTCCAATTTATCGATATCAGGGTTTTTGCCGCCATCCAAATAATGTTGTAGTAATCGATGTACCATCACATCAGGATATCTGCGTATTGGTGAAGTAAAGTGAGTATAATAATCAAAACCCAATCCGTAATGGCCGATATTTTTTGTAGTATAAACCGCTTTCGCCATAGTACGTATTGCAAGCATCTCGATCATCCCTGATTCCTTTTTCTCATTCACTTCTTTCAGTAAATTATTTAAAGAATCGGCAACTGTATTGATGTTTTTTACATTTAATTTATACCCGAATTTTGCAACAAACTCCGAAAAGTTTGCAAGTTTATCCGGATTAGGTTTGTCGTGAATCCGATATACAAAAGGCCTTTGGGACTCTTTGCTATTTTCTTTAGGCTCTTGACCCTTTGTTCTTGGCTCTTGTTTCTTCTTACCTACAAATTCCGCTACTTTTCTATTAGCAAGAAGCATAAAATCTTCGATCAACTGATTAGAATCTTTTGCTGTCTTGAAAAATACACCGGTAGGATTTCCATTCTCATCAAGATGAAATTTAACTTCCAGTTTTTCAAATGCGATACTACCTTTTTTAAAACGATTGGCTCTTAATGTTTTTGATAATTTATCTAGTGTCAGAATTTCATCACAGAAATCGCCTTCTTCAGTTTCGATCACCAGCTGGGCTTCTTCATATGTAAAGCGTCTGTCAGAATTGATGATGGTCCTGCCAAACCACTCCGCAACAACTTCTGCATCATCGGTCATTTCAAAAACGGCCGAGAAACATAATTTTTCTTCGTGTGGGCGAAGAGAACAAACGTTGTTTGATAAAACTTCCGGAAGCATTGGAACAACTCTGTCAACAAGGTAAACGGAGGTAGCGCGTGAAATTGCTTCCTGGTCGATCATGGAGGAAGGTTTTACATAATGGCTTACATCAGCAATGTGAACGCCTATTTCCCAGTTTCCGTTTTTTAATTTTTGTATCGATAAAGCATCATCAAAATCTTTTGCATCAACAGGGTCGATGGTAAATGTTGTTATATCTCGGAAATCACGCCTTTTAGAAATCTCTTCTGCAGTTATCTTAATAGGAATAAGATCTGCCGACCGTTCTACATCCTTTGGAAACTCGTATGGCAAGCCAAATTCAGCAAGAATGGCATGCATTTCTGTGTTGTTTTCCCCTACGTCACCAAGCACTTCAATAATTTCTCCAATAGGATTCACCCCATTTTTTGGCCATTCAGTGATCTTGGCAATTGCTTTTTGCCCGTTTTTAGCGCGATTTAACTTGTCAAGAGGAATGTAAATATCGACATGGACCTTGTTATTGCTTGGCACAAGAAAAGCAAAACGAGGAGAGATTTGAATTGTTCCAACAAATTTTATTTTAGCTCTTTCAAGTACTTCAACTATTTCACCTTCCTGTTTTCCCTTGCCCTTTGGGAATATCCGCACCTTAACAATATCACCATGCATTGCATTGAGTGTCTTTTTAGGCGCAACAACAACATCTTCTTCCGTTTCTTCCGAAATAATATAAGCGTTGCCTGAAGATGTCATATCCACTTTGCCGGTAATGAACATCTCAACACTTTTTATAATAAATTTTCCTCGTTCAGGCTCTTGAACCAGGCCTTTGTTTTTTAATTCCTCTAAAACAACATTGATAATTTGTCGTTGAGCAAAATCTGTAATATGGAGTTCCGAAGCTATCTGCTTGTAATTGAGTGATTTATTTCTGTTTGAAGACAATACTTTTAGTATCTCTTCGAAAAAAAAACTCTTTTTTTTCCCTTCTGGTTTGCTACTATACTTCTTTGCCATACACCAAAAGTGCTATTGATTTATGGATAAATAGTGATTTGTTGATAAAATCTAAAAAAATTTTTCTTCGTGCAACCAAATATTGCAACTTTGCATCTACACAACAGAAATCGAATATGACTGATGAGCAAATAGTAAAAGGGTGCATCGAAAAGAATGCAATTGCTCAGAAGAACTTATACGAAAAATTTGCTCGTAAAATGATGGGTGTTTGCCTTCGATATTGCGATAGCACGGAGGAAGCGGAGGATGTAGTACAAAATGGTTTTATAAGTGTTTTTGAAAACATAGGGTCATTTAAGGGTACAGGTTCTTTGGAGGGGTGGGTAAGAAAAATAATGGTAAATACAGCGCTTACCAATATTCGTAAGAATAAAAAATTAAAACAAAACATTGAGCTGGATAGCGTTGAGTTCATGCTTCCATCTAATACATATATTAATGACAATTTTGCAGCGAAAGATTTATTAAAGATAATACAAACGCTGCCTCTTGGATTTAAAACAGTTTTTAACCTTTATGCCATTGAAGGTTATTCACATAAGGAGATTGGGGAAATGCTTAATATTTCGGAAGGCACCTCCAAATCACAGTACTCAAGAGCAAAAGCATATTTACAGAAAATTATACCAATAGACAGGTAATTAAAATGAAGAAAAACAATTTAGAAGATTTTTTCAAAGATTCTTTCGAAAACTTTGAAGCAGAGGTTAGTCCGAGTGTTTGGAAAAATATCCAAACAGGTCTGAAGGGTGTCGGGTTGGGCGTTATTGCTAAAATGCTACTTAACAAAATAGGTTCAAATGCGATTATTGCAGTTGTGTCTTCTGCCGCCGCAGTGCTTACAACTGTTTTTGTTATGAACGGAACAGATAATAAGAATGGTACTAAAGTGACAAAAGCGAAGACTGAACCGATTGTAATTTTAGAAACGCCAAAACCTACAGTAGATGAAATAAAAAATTTCCTTTCAAATACTACAAAAGAAACCCCTGTTGTTAAGAACGCGACAGAATCAATTGATACAAAAGTTGCAGTAACAATTAAAAAGGATAAAAAAGCGATCGAAGCATTATTGTCAGATGAACGGATTGCCTCTATTTCTTCAAGTTGTGTTGGCGGTGCAGTTCCTTTGATAATCAATCTTTCTAATATAGGTAATGGTAAAATAAACAAATGGACGTTCAATGATGGTACTAAACCAATGGCCGGGGCTAATCCTGTAAAATATTTTGATGAACCCGGAATTTATACCATTACGCTTACTTCTACTGGGGCAGATGGGAAAACAGCCATTGATAGCTTAAGGGTTGAAGCATTTAGTAACTCTTCTATTTACTCAAATCAGAGAGAATTCTCACCGAATGATGATGGAGTAAATGACCTTTTTGCATTTCAGAGTAAAAACATTGTGAACATGAGTGCAACCATTTATGATAAAAAGGGAAATATTGTTTATGATTACAAAGGAATTGATGGAAAGTGGGATGGAAAAAATATGAAAGGTGAAAAAGCAAAAGAGGGAACTTATTTATATATAATTTCTGCGATTGGTGCTGATGGGAAAAAATATAAACAAGAAGGAAAGATTAATTTAACAAGATAAAAACAAAAAAGATTGGGGCATCGGGAAGAATTTGTATTTGCATGATCCAACGTCAGGCAAAAAAATTCAAAAATATTAATCCTGTTTTTAGCTCTACCACCACTACATGCATGATTTTTGTTGCCGGTGTTTCCAATTTTTTAAAAATATTTTGAGATTTATTGGTACTCCAATAGGTGTTTAACAAAACGATATCAAAACTATTTTTAGGTCTTGATACCGTTTTTGTTTTTATTGTATTATTGCATAACTTTAATTTCACTTCACATAGAATAAAATGAAAAAAATCCTCCCCCTGATCATTTTTGCCAGTACAATCTTTTTTTCTCAAACATTAAAAGCTTCCCACATTGCAGGTGGCGACTTAAGCTATGTTTGTTTAGGCGGAAATCAATATCAACTTAATCTAAATTTATTTGTGGATTGCCTTGGTTTTGATCCCGGTGTTTCACAATCGATAACCTGTACCAGCACTTGCGGTGGAAATGTTCTTGCAACCGTTAATGTTACAAATCCTGGAGGAACAGAAATTTCACAATTATGTCCTGCTCAAATAGGTAGCAGTACTTGTAGTGGAGGAACATTACCCGGAATGTGGGTGTTTCACTTTACCGGCATCGTTACACTTGTTGCTCCTTGCGACACATGGACAATGAGTTGGACAACATGCTGCAGAAATGCGGCAATTCTTAACCTTGTTACACCCTCAAGTTTTGGTAGTTATATCGAAGCAACCTTAAATAGCAGTACTTCTTTATGCAACAACTCCCCTTCATTTACATCTCAACCCATTCCCTATGTTTGTCAGGGGCAATTGGTAAATTATAATTATGGTGTAGTTGAAACAGATGGCGATTCACTATATTTTTCTTTGATCAATGCGATGGATGCTGGAGCAGCACCACTAGTTTATACCGCCGGTTATTCCGCAACATCTCCCATACCCGGAATCGTTATCGATCCGAATACAGGACAGTTAACATTTACTCCTCTAACACTTGGGAACTTTGTTGTTGTTGTGCTTGTTAAGGAATATGATGCGGCAGGAAATCTTATTGGAACAGTTATGCGTGATATTCAATTCATTGTTCAGGCGTGTTCAAACATTGTCCCGGACCCCGCCCCTGTGGCTGGCTCTATTGCCGGGTTAACGGGAACAGCTGTGCTTTCAGGCCCATATTCACTCGAGATGTGCGAAGGTTCAACATTTTCATTCAACGCAACATTCACGGATTCAAACCTTGGCGACACCCTTTCCTATATTTCTAATATATTAGCTGTATTGCCTGGTGCAATAGTAACTACCAGTGGAACAAATCCTTTCATAATAACAATTAGCTGGATCGCTCCCGGCGGAAGCGCAGGAACAAACACCACCTTCACTGTTACAATCAACGATGGCGCATGCCCTGTACTCGGACAACAAACGTTTGTTTATGATGTGAATGTTAATCCCCGAACCCTTGGCGGTTCAGATCAGATAATTTGTGGTACTCAAACAGCCTCGCTCGCCGGCACAGGTGGAAGTGTGTTCAATTGGAGTGTAATAAGCGGACCTCCAATGGTCGTTGGAACGAATTTTTCTTGTAATCCCTGCTCGAATCCCCTTGCTTCGCCATCTGCGACTACTACATACGAAGTTGTTAGCGATCTTAGCGGAACATGCGTAAACAAAGACACTGTGACCGTTACTGTTGTTGCCGATTTTAGTTTGACAACCGTTCAAAGTGCTTCAACATCTTGTTTGTTGCAGCCAATTCAGTTTGACGCTTCTGCAACTCCGGGTGGAACATATACTTATTCTTGGTCTCCATCAACCTATTTAGATGATCCAAGTATTTCAAATCCGACAGCAACAATTACGAGCCCTGGTACTTATACTTATTATGTTAATATTACCAGTCCTTTGGGTTGCGTAAAAACAGACACAGCCTCAATAGTTATTAATGCCAGCTATCCACCAAACCCGGTTTCTTATATTTCCGATTCGATTGTCTGTGTTGGTGACACTGTTCTGTTAGGGGTAACTTTTGGAGCGAGTGTTCCATCAGTATGTGGAACAAATCCGGTAGGTTGTGCAGCAACACTGATGGCCCAGGTGGGAGCAGGAGTTGCGACAAACACACCCACTTCATGGCCGGCGCCTTATGCAAACTGGTATACCTCCGGAAAACATCAAATGTTGTTTTTAGCTTCTGAATTAAATGCAGCAGGAATTTCAGGTGGAAAAATTGATCAGATAGACTTTGATGTGATTGCGATAAACGGTATTTCTTTATATCATAATTATACAATTAATATGGGTTGTACCAACCTAACCGCACTCACAACCTGGGTTACAGGGTTGTCCAATGTTTATACTCCTAAAAATTTTACAGTTACCGTTGGATGGAATGCACACAACTTTGATATGGCTTACGAATGGGATGGAATTTCAAATTTAGTCGTAGAGATCTGTTTCAACGAAGGCCCTCCATATCCTAATTATACTCAGAGTTGCACCTCTCCTTATACAACAACACCGTTTGTTTCATGTTTGTATAATTATAGCGACTCGTCACCAATGTGTCCCGACTTGGGCTCAGCTACAGCTATCAGTAACAGACCAAACATCCGTTTCTATTATTGTGGTGCAGCACCTGATTCCAGTGTATATAGTTATTTGTGGGCGCCTCCAATCGGAATATTTACTCCTACAAATCAAACAACGGGAGCTGTACCGGCTGCAAATACGCAATATTATGTGATCGTAACAGACACCGTTAGCGGATGTTTTGACACGGCATATGTGGATGTAGTTGCAAACGTATCTATACTTTCTGTTGATGCAGGTAATGATGTAACAATTTGTCCGGGTGTACCAACAATGTTAAATGCAACCGGTGCTTCGCAATATGTATGGTCGCCAATCGGAACGCTTTCAAATCCATTAATTTCAAATCCATTTGCAAATCCGGCTGTAACAACAACGTATACCGTTTCCGGAACAAGTCAGTGCGCAGCTGGTGCCTCAATAGACAGCGTTACTGTAATAGTGCCACTTGTTTCGCCATTGACAATAGATGCAGGGAACAACCAGGAGGTGTGTGTTGGGTCAATGTTTAATTTGGAGTCAATCGTTGCTGGAGGATATGGAGGAAATAGTTATTCCTGGACCTTAATATCCGGACTTTCTGCAGATTCTATTTATAATTCAAATTCTTCAACGGCACACGTAACGCCTTCTGCACCGGCGACAAATGTGTATCAGGTTATCGTTACAGATGCTTGTGGGGTGGTAACAATAGACACTGTGATGGTTGACATTTTACTGGATTGTGATTTGACAATCCCAAATATATTTACACCAAACGGAGATGGCAAAAATGATGAGTTCAAAATAACTGCTAACGGAATAAAAACATATTCTATTGTAATTTATAATCGCTGGGGTAAAAAGGAGTTTGAATCTGATGACATCACCAAAAGCTGGACAGGCTCTAACGCACATGATGGAACATATTTCTACATCATTTCAGCAGAATCTATAAACGGGAAAAAGTTTGATAACAAAGGTTATTTGCAGCTTTTAGGAAAGTAATAAAACGTAACTTCAAATGCTCTTTGAGGTTACGTTTTGATCTATTCGTCTAAAAAAATAGACAGGGTTCACTCCTCTTGCTACCTTTGTGTATGAATTTATTAATATGCAGGTAAGTATGAAAAAAATTACTGTTCTTTTTTGGGGATTATTTTTAGGAACAATCCAAACATTTGCTCAAACTATTGATGCTTCACCGGAAACACAAACAGTTTGTGGTGGAAGCAGCGCAACACTTTCAGCAGTAGTGATACCGGCAGGCGCGAGTGGAAGTTTGCCCACAGACAACTATAATATTAGTTCAATACCTTATGCTCCTGATCCCCTAACAGGTGGAACAGGGGTTACGTTATCAGATGATTCTCAAACTGGGTTTTTGCCAATAGGATTCTCCTTCTGTTTTTTTGGGAACACATATACACAATTTATTATAGGATCAAATAACTGGATAGGATTTCAATCTGGAGAAACATCCACTTGGGTAACAACTGCAATTCCTAACGCATCTGGGACAGCTCCAAAGAATACAATTATGGGTGCTTGGCAAGATATTAATCCCGGAGTGGGAGGATCAGTTTCTTATGCACTATACGGAACAGCTCCTTTTCGTAGACTGTCTGTTTCGTGGAATAATGTCCCCATGTTTTCTTGCACAGGCCAGTTGTATTCAAGTCAAATAACAATTTACGAAACAACAAACATTATTGAGACTCATATCGCAAATAAATCTCTTTGTACAACATGGAATAGCGGCAACGCTGTTCATGGGTTACATAATTCCACAGGAACTCTAGCCGTTATTGTTCCGGGAAGAAATAATACCCAGTGGACTGCAACGAATGAATCAACACGTTTTACACCCAATGGCACCCCTGTATATACAATAAACTGGTATATTTTACCAGCAAACATTTTAATTGGAACAGGGACTCCTATTACGGTTACTCCTCTGATAACGCCACAATATTATTATGCAGAGGTGTTAAACGCAAACGGCTGTAGTGCATCTATCGCGGGAACGAATACAGATACTGTGGTCGTTCTTGCCGGCAACGCTTCAGTTGATGCAGGAGCTTATACGCCTATTTGTTCGGGACAATCGACAAGTTTGGCAGCAATCTCAGCAACAGCAATTAGCTACACATGGTCCCCGGCAGGAAGTTTAAGTAATCCCGCCATTTCAAATCCTATCGCAACACCGGGAACTACTACTACATATACCGTTTCTGTTGTGGATGGTTCCGGTTGTACAGGGTCAGATACAGTTACGGTTGCTATTGCAAATCCAATTGCAATAGCAGGACCAAATGCTACAATTTGTTCGGGATCTTCAACTACATTAGGTGCTACAGGCGGATCAGTATATTCTTGGAGCCCCATTACAGGATTGAGTAATCCTGCAATTTCAAATCCTGTTGCTAGTCCAACAACAACTACAACTTATACTGTTACAGTTAGTCAAGGTGCATTATTATGCACTTCTACAGCTACAGTTACAATAACCGTAAACCCTTTACCGATAGTGGATGCGGGTGCCGCAGCGACTATTTGTGCTGGAACGACCACCACATTATCTGGGTCTGGAGCAACTGTTTATGCCTGGACACCGGCAGGGTCATTGAGTAGTGGAGTAATTTCAAATCCTGTGTCAAGTGCCGGCACAACCACTACATATACGTTGGTTGGAACAGATGGAAATGGATGTTCTGCAACAGACAATGTTGTTATCACCGTAAATCCTTTACCGATAGTTGATGCAGGGGCCAATACAACAATTTGTCCTAGTTCGACTATTACGCTGAACGGTTCGGGGGCAAGCAGTTATGTTTGGTCTCCTGCTGGTTCATTAAGTAATCCGACAATTTCAAATCCCGTTGCTTCGCCAACAGTAACTACAACTTACTCTGTTATTGGAACCGATTTAAACGGTTGTACGAAGTCAGATGTGGTTACCATTTCAATAAACCCCATAAACGTTATTGCAGGCGGAACAGCAACAATTTGCGCTGGTGCAAATACAGCTTTGAGCGCCTTTGGTGCATCAAATTATTTATGGTCACCCGCCGGATCGCTTAGTAATTCAACGGTTTCGAGCCCTGTAGCAACCCCCCCCACCACCACCACTTATATGGTAATTGGCACCGGCTCAACCGGTTGTAAGGATACTGCTTATGTAACTGTTACTGTAAACCCTTTGCCACTAATAGATGCAGGTGCAGCAACTTCAATTTGCATAGGCGCTACCACAACTTTAAATGGAAGTGGTGGAGTTAGTTATGTATGGTCTCCTGCAGGATCGTTGAGTAGCACTGTTATTTCGAATCCTGTTTCAAGTACTTTAACAACAACAACATATACAATAGTTGGAACAGACGGTAATGGTTGTTCTGCAACAGATAATGTTTTAGTTACAGTTAACCCTTTGCCACTAATAGATGCTGGAATAAATACAAGTATTTGCCCCGGTGCAAGTACTACATTATCTGGAACTGGCGGATCAACATATGTTTGGACTCCTGCTGCTACACTTGATAATTCTTTGATTGCAAGTCCGGTTGCAACACCACCCTTGTCAACTACTTATACCGTTATCGGAACGGATGTAAACGGGTGTTCCTCTTCAGATTTTGTAACAATTAGTTTAAGTGGAATTGCTGTTACAGCAAGCAGTGCAAGTGCATCTATCTGTAATGGAAGTAATACAGCCTTGACCGGTTTTGGAGCAACCTCCTATTCATGGTCTCCTGCAGCGTCATTGAGCAGTGCAATAATAGCAAATCCGATTGCTTCGCCAACGAGCACAACAACCTATACCGTGGTTGGTACTGCTGGTTCGGGATGTATAGACACAGCATATGTTACAGTAACAGTTAATCCTTTGCCATTAATAAATGCAGGAACCGCAGTTGGAATTTGTAACGGAACCACAACAATTTTGAGTGCAAGCGGTGGAATAGGGTATGTTTGGACACCTGCTAGCTCTTTGAGCAGTTCTACTATTTTTAATCCTACATCAAGTGCAACAACATCAACAACCTATACTGTCGTTGGAACTGATGTCAATGGGTGTTCGTCATCAGATACTGTAAGTGTAATTGTTCATTCATTACCAATTGCTTCCGCAGGTTCTGCAGCAAGTATATGTAATGGCTCCTCAACAACATTAGGCGCAACTGGTGGTGGAACATATTTGTGGTCACCGTCAGGATTGTTGAGCAGTTCTACAATATCAAATCCTGTTGCAACTCCGACTACAACAACCAACTATACTGTAACGGTAACCAGTGGAAGTGGTTGTACGGCAACAGCAAGTGTTGTGGTTACGGTAAATCCTGTGCCATCAGCAACAGCGAGTGCCGATGTAGTAATATGTAATGGTGCATCAACAATTTTAGCTTCAGGTGGTGGAGGAACCTATTTGTGGAGTCCTGCTGCAGGATTAAGCATTACAACATCGGCAACTCCAACTGCTACACCTTCATCAACAACATTTTATACTGTTACTGTTTCGAATGGATTTTGTAGTGATACAGCAGGAGTTTTGGTAACTGTTAACAATATTTTATCAATGGCAACTGCTACAACAGTGGATGCGACTTGCGGAAATACCGACGGTTCAATTACTGCTGGTGTGGTTTCTGGTGGTGCTTCACCTTTTACTTACTCTTTAAATGGAGGACCGGCACAAGCATCAGCTACGTTTTCGGGATTGGCAACAGGGTCGTATACTTTGCTGGTAACAGATGCTATTGGGTGTACATCAACGCAAACAGTTGTTGTAAACGGTGTATTGGGTGTAAGCGCATCTTTTTCTGCTAGTCCAACATCAGGCTCAAGCCCATTAACTGTTAACCTAACTAATACATCAAATGGTGCAAGTAACTATATTTGGGATTTCGGTGATGGCACATCATCCGCTTTTACAAATCCGTCGGTTATATACAATCAAAACGGCAGCTATACAATAATTTTAGTTGCCTATAATGGTTCGTTTGCATGTTCAGACACAGCATTAATTACCATAGAAGTGTTTGATCTGGCTGCGATGATTGTTCCAAATATTTTTACTCCAAACGGCGATGGAAAGAATGATATTTTTGTTGTTCAGTCAGTTGGAATAAAAGAATTAAGTGGTACAATATTTAATCGATGGGGGAAAAAAGATGCAGAATGGAGCGGTTCTCCAACGGTTGGGTGGGATGGTAAAATAAACGGGAAAGAAGCCCCTGACGGAACGTATTATTATTTAATTAAGGCAATAGGGTTTGATAATAAGGAATATACAGCAACAGGTTTTGTACAATTATTGAAAAATTAAAAAAAGGGTCCGGATTATTTCGGACCTTTTTTTGCAAACAATATGAGAAGTTTTATAGAAGTACGAAATCAAACAAAAAAAATTGTGTGGAAGGGTGACTAGAAAAAGAATATAATTACTTAACCCTTCTCTGTTTTTTTCTCTAAATGTTTTTCGTATAAAAGGTGTACAATTCCATCCGACAAACCAATTTGTGGCACTAACACTTTTTCGATATCTGCCTTTTTAAGAACACTCAATAAAATTTTTGATGCAGGAATAATTACATCCGCACGATCTGGGTTCAAGCCAAAAACTTGAATACGCTCTTCGTAAGAATAGGATTCTAAAATTTCATAAAGATTTTTTATCTTAAGTGTTGAGATTGGCTTGTTTGGTTTTCTTCCAATCATTTTAAAAAGCTTATTGATGTTTCCTCCCGAACCAATTGCAATAAGTGGTTTATAGCCATCGGTTTGTTCTTTTACCCAGTTTTTAAAATAACTCCAGTATTCTTTGTCAATTTGCTCGTGCAACATTCTTAATGTTCCAATGTTGAATGATTGTGAAACAACCACTTTGTTTTTGGAGAACAGGGTAATCTCTGTACTTCCTCCACCTATATCAATGTACAAATAGTTGTTTGCCTCGTCTAAATGTTCTTCTATGTGATTTGAAAAAATAATATCCGCTTCTGTTTTTCCATCAATGATTTCAATTTTTATTCCGGCTTCTTTTCTAACACGGGTAACAATATCGTATCCGTTTTCAGCATCGCGCATAGCAGAGGTTGCGCAAGCACGGTAATCAATGGCGTCATATACATCAATCAGGTGTTTGAAAGCCTTCATGGCAGTGACTAGTTTGTCGGCTTTTTTATTGGATATTTTTTTGTTCAGAAAAGAATCTTCTCCCAAGCGAATTGGTACACGAATTAACTCAGCTTTTTTATAGTAGGTTTTGCCATTGTCTTCATAAACATTACAAAACAATAATCGAACGGCGTTGGAGCCTATGTCAATAGCCGCGAATTTCAAAGTTTAGTTATTCGTTTTGATTTTAAGAGAGACATAATATCTTCCTGTGCACGAATTTTTACTTTATTAGTTGATTTACGATACACGTTATTTTGTGTGCTTCCCAAGATTCGCGCCTTGGTATTGTCTGTCCACAAAGCATCCATAATTTGTTTCAATTGTATTTTAATATTTTGGTCATAAATAGGAACAGCAACTTCTGAACGATAATCTAAATTTCGGCTCATCCAGTCGGCCGAAGATATAAAGTATTTTTCGTCGCCGTTGTTATGAAATATGAACACCCTGCTATGCTCTAAATATTTATCCACAATACTGATTGCTTCAATGTTTTCACTCAACCCTTTCACTCCAGCAACAAGCGAACAAATACCACGCACAATTAATTTTATTTTAACCCCTTCTGAACTTGCCTCATAAAGTTTCCGAATCATTTCTGGGTCGACTAAATTATTTAATTTTAAACACAAAGAAGCCGGTTTGTTTGCTTTAGCATTTTGAATTTCCTTGTTGATAAGTTGATAAATCCTTTTGCGCATAAAAAAGGGAGAAACTAATAGATGCTTGTAGCTGCCACCTTTAAAGTTATCAAAATAAAAATTAAAAACACGATCAACCTCTTCTGTAATTTGTTTGTTTGAAGTTAGCAAGGTGTGATCGGTATATACTTTTGCCGTATCTCCATTAAAATTACCCGTTCCAATATGAGCATACTTATTGATTGTTCCGGATTCCTTTCTGGTAATCAAAAATAATTTAGAATGTACTTTTAATCCGGGCACACCGTAAATAACATTGGCACCTTCTTCTTTTAGTTTATCGGACCAGTATATGTTTGCTTCTTCATCAAATCTTGCTTGTAGCTCAATAACAGCGGTTACTTGCTTGCCGTTTTTTAAGGCATTAATTAATGCCTGTACAATGCTAGAATGTTTTGCAACGCGGTATAGGGTAATTTTTATGCTTTGTACTTTCGGATCGATGGAAGCCTCCCTTAAAAAATCGATAATGTGATCAAACGATTGATAAGGATAGGTCAAAAGAACATCTTTCTGTTTTATTATTTTGAAAATGGAAGTTTGGTCACTTAAATCGGGATGTTTAATCGGTTTAATTTTCTTATAACTTAAATCGGGGTTCCCCACATTTGGGAAAGAAATAAAATCTTTAAAATTATGGTAACGTCCTCCGGGTATTGGGTTGTCTTCTTTTCCCAACTTTATTTTTTTCATAATAAAATCCAGCATGTCGCTTGGAATCGCACTGTCATAAACTAGTCGCACAGGCAGCCCTTTTTTGCGAGCTTTCAATCCTTTCGAAATTTTTTCAACGAAACTTTTTGCAAGATCGTTGTCCATATCAATTTCGGCATCACGAGTTAATTTTATATTGTATGCGTATAAATAATCGTATTCGAAATTTTGAAAAACGTCATCCAAACAAAAACGAATGACATCATCCAATAAAATAATAAAATTTTTATTTTTGTCATTAGGCAATACTAAAAACCGTGATATGTTATCGGTGGGAACTTCAATGATGGCAAACTTGCTTTTTTTAGTTGCATCTTTTTTGCCAAACTTTATAATTAAATAACCTAACCTGTCTTTTAAATAAGGAAAAGGTGCTTTGTTGTCCAGCATAATAGGAAAGAGAGACGGCTTCACTTTTTCTCTGAAATAATCCTTTACAAAATCGCCTTGGATGGGTGTTAGTTGCTTTTCATTTATTATTGAAATGCCGTGTTTATTTAAATCACGAATAATGACTTGGTAGGTACGTTCAAATTTTTCTTGCTGCGCAATTACGGCTTTTTGAATCTTTTCCAAAAGGCGAACAGGATTTTCACCCATTAATTCTTCCGCCCTTTTTTGATGTTTAACAACACGTTTAAGAGTAGCTACTCGAACACGAAAAAATTCATCTCTGTTGTTGGAATAAATACCTAAAAATTTTAGACGCTCAATTAGAGGAACAGTTTTGTTTTCCGCTTCTTGCAAAACCCTTTCATTAAAGGACAGCCAACTTAATTCACGATTGATTAAAACAACACTTTTCTTAGCCATATTCGACAAAAAATAACGTCACAAAAATGTGGTTTTTATTTTTTTATTTTCGCTTTCTTAACAGGAGTGGAGACTTTTGTTTTTAGAGCAGGTTTCTTTTTTGTTTTTAAGGCAGGTTTGTTTTTTGTCTTAACAACCGCTTTTTCTTTCAAGGATTTATAAAATTTTTTAGCAACTACTTTGCTTGCCTCTTGAGTTGTTTTGCGCAATTTTTTTGCGTTGTCGGGATTTTTTTTACTCAATACTTCTTCAATTGTTTTTACCAACGTAAGTTCGAGTTCTTTGCGAAGTTCTTTTTTAGTCATGATTTTTAAAAATTTTGTTATTAAAAGTGTGAAAATTATAGACACAACAAACAGGCATACAAAACCTTAACAATTTCTTAACTGTACTATAAGTGGTTTTTCGGAAAATCTAAATAAATCAGGGTGTTGCTTTTTTTTGAAAAATCTCCCCAATTAGTTATATTAGACTGTATTCCTACAATTCCGCAGGTCGGAATTTCTTGATTTGTAAAATTCGTTAGTGCGCTAAAGGTGCTGGAAATACTTGGATTGTGGCCAAATAATAAAACGACTTGATGCTCAGCATCTATTTTTGAAATTGCTTGCACATACTCTTTTACGGAAGTATCATATAAATTTTTATTTATCAGAATTGACTTTGGGTTGTATTCAAAAATTCTGCAAAAAATTAATGAAGTTGAAATAGCTCTAACAGCCGGACTGCTTATTATTAAATCGGGAACAACATTTTTTTCTTTTAAAATCAAACTCATTTTGTGCGCATCGTTATATCCTTTTTTGTTTAAAGGTCTGTCAATGTCTGATAGTCCATCAATAGACCAATCCGATTTTGCGTGACGTATGAGATAAAGAGTTTTCATTTTTAAGCTATCTTAGCATCTGTAAACTATGGTAAAAGTATGACATTTATAAGATTCATTTTTCCTGTTTTTCTTTTTTCTTTTTTTTGCGTTTTTAGCGCTGATAAAACTCCCGTTGAGAAAAAAAACATTCATACAATGTTGCCTGATAGCATCAAAGGGTTTTCAAAAAATTTTTATCCTTATTTTGAAAAGAATGAGGAAATCATAAAACATACAGCTTACGCACTTTGTTATGATGAAAAATACGAGCAAGCAAAGTGGGTGGCATATCGTCTAACAGATAAAATGTGTGTTAGTTCAGATGAAGAGCGAACAAATAATTTCAGAGAAGATCCGTCTGTAAAAACTGGTTCAGCCGCTCCTGATGATTATAAAAAAACAGGGTATGATCGCGGACACCTTTGTCCGGCAGGTGATATGGCCTGGAGCGAAACAACTATGAGTGAATCATTTTATATGAGTAATATGAGTCCGCAAGCACCAAAGTTTAATCGTGGAATATGGAAAAAATTAGAGACTCAAGTTCGGGTGTGGGCGAAAGAAGATCACGAACTGTATATCGTTACGGCAGGAGTATTAGAAAAAGATTTGCCAATGATCGGTAAAAAAAACAAAGTAGCAATACCTAAATATTATTATAAAATTGTTTTGGATGTATTCGGCTTAGAAAAAAAAGCAATTGCCTTTGTAATGCCGAACGACGCAAGCAAGCAATCCATTTTTGATTTTGCAGTTACAATTGATTCTGTGGAACGGTTAACGCAAATAAACTTTTTCCCATTCCTTCTTGATTCGCTCGAAAACAATTTGGAATCGCATATTAACGTTGAACTTTGGAAATAGTTGAATAACCTTTAAAATGGAATTGTGTAAAAATGTAGAACAGTATTATGTTTAAAAATTTATAAATATAGCGGTGGCATGAAATATTGTGTCACTTTGGTGAGATAAAAAATCCTCAGAAATTTTTCTGAGGATTTTTTATGATTCTATTTCTTTTTTCTTCTTCTTTTGCCATTGCCGGGAGAGTTGCTAAAGCCGTCTCCGTCAACTTGATACTCTTTCTTTTTCCTTCTATTAAACGCTGTTCCGTTATGTTTCATTTTTGGATCTCTTTTTTGTCTGTCGAAGTGGCGCATTTGTCCACGAGGTTTGGCTTTTGAATCCGAACTTTTTTCAGCGCTGCCTTTTCCTGCAGCCTGAGAGTATCCAATTGAAGTTAATCCAAAACAAAATAAAAAAACGAAGAGAATTTTTTTCATTATAGCTTTTAAGTATGTTAAAAATGAGGTGACGACAAATATAATTATTAGTTTCAATCTTTATTCATTGGTTTATAAAAATATGTAAATTAGTCAATAAATTTCTATTTTATTATTAACAAATTGAAAAAAAACGTACTTGTGCTACTATTTATTGTATTTTTAAATTCACCAGTATTGAAAAAAAAGAAAAGGCACTAAAGGTTAATTAATATATAGGTTCATGAAGCAATTATTTACAATTTTATCAGTTGTGCTGTTTTCAACAACAGGCCTTGCACAAGCCTATAATAGCCCTGAAAGTATTGAATTTGACTATGCCCATAACCGTTGGTTGATTGCAAATAACAGTGGAAACAATATTCTTGCTCGTAGCAGTGTAACCGGTGTTGTTACAGTTTTTGCAACTTGTACAGGTGGACCACACGGTATTGAAATTGTAAATGATACACTATATGTGAATGCAGGAGCAGACATAAAGATGTTTAATTTAAATACCGCTGCTGCTATTGATTCTATATCGATGGGTGCATTATTTTTAAATGGATTAACTCATGACAATACATATTTGTATTCCACAGATTTTAATGCTTTTAAAGTTTATCGTATTAATATTGCTACAAGAGCGTTCAGCGTATTTGTTCCTGCAACAGGGGGAACAGCTAAACCAAATGGAATTCTTTACGATGCGCCTAATAATCGCTGTGTAATTGTTTGTTGGGGCGCTTCTGCTCCTATCAAAGCAATGGATATAACTACTGGTGCGATAACAACAATTATTACATCAACACTGGGAAATTGCGATGGGATTACTCAGGATCTTGCTGGGAATTTTTATATTTCTTCTTGGACTGGAAATAAAATTACCAGATACACAAGCACCTTTACCTCGCCAACTACCGTGGTTACAGGCTTAAGTAACCCTGCAGAGATTTTTTATAATACCTTGACTGACACACTTGGGAATTGTAATTCTGGGCCAACAAATAACACAACCTACCATTACTTCGGCGCAGCTACTGCTGTTTATGAGTCAGAAAAAAACAAATTGAAACTTTCTGTTTTCCCAAATCCAATTGGTAAATCTGCTGAAATAAAATATGAAACTTCTGTTGTAGGAAAAGTATCGATTCAATTATTTGATGTTACGGGGCAATTAATTAATACGATTTCTGATGAAAATCAATCTGCAGGAAAACACGCTGTGATGTTTGATAAATATGGACTTTCATCAGGAAATTATTTCTTGAAAGTGAGCACACTAAGTGGTGTTGAAACTAAAAAAATTGTGATTTCTGAATAGTAATATTTATAAAAAAATAAAAAGTCCCGATGCAAAATGTATCGGGACTTTTTTATAAAAAGAAAATCTGTTTACAAAAACTCATTCGCTAAATTTGCCAATTCAGATCGCTCTCCCTTCTCAAGCGTGATGTGCGCATATAGGTTTTGATCTTTTAGTTTATCAATTAAATAAGATAAACCATTACTTTGTGAATCCAGATAAGGTGTGTCGATTTGATGAATATCACCAGTAAAGATCATTTTTGTATTCTCTCCGGCACGCGAAATAATTGTTTTTACTTCATGTGGTGTTAAATTTTGCGCCTCATCAACAATAAAAAACACATCAGATAAACTTCTTCCCCGGATATATGCAAGCGGACAAACAACAAGTTTTTCGTTTTCCACCATCTCTGTGATCTGTTTAAACTCCTTATCCTTTTCTGTAAATTGGTTTTTAATAAATTTCAAATTATCCCAAAGAGGCTCCATATAAGGATTGAGTTTCGATTTAATATCACCGGGCAAATAACCAATGTCTTTGTTGCTCAGTGGAACTATCGGTCGCGCTAAATATATCTGATGAAATGTTCTGCGTTGTTCAAGCGCTCCTGCCAATGACAACAATGTTTTTCCCGTTCCCGCGACTCCTTGAATAGAAACTAATTTGATATCTGGATTCATGATCGCATCTAACGCAAAGGCTTGTTCTGCATTGCGGGGATTAATTCCGAAGGCAGTAACTTTTTTCACGCGTTCCAATACATCTTTACTCGGACTATAAGAAGCAAGTACTGATTTAGTACCATTCTTTAAAACATAAAAATGATTTGATGTTGGTTTTTGTTTTTTTAATAATGCAGATGAAGTACAAAATCCTTTTTCGTAGATCTCGTTAATTACTTCAGTCGAAACTTTTTGAATTTCACTTCGACCGGTATATAGCTGTTCATTGACATCCTTGATCTTTCCTGTCTCATAATCTTCCGCATTTAATCCTAATGATTTTGCTTTGATGCGCAGATTAATATCCTTAGTAACCATGATCACTTTGCGGTCAGGATAATTTTCCGATAAATAAAGTGCGGTATTTAAAATTCGGTGGTCAGCCTTTCTTTCGCCAAACACTTTCTCTGCATCAATTTTGGAATCCTGATGCATTTCAATTTTTATCATTCCATGGCCTTTACCATTGATATTGATCCAATCCTGAAGTATAATACCGTTTGAGATCTTGTCTATATAACGTGTAAATTCTCTTGCGGCAAAATTTTTGGTGTCATTGCCTTTTTTGAAATTGTCCAGCTCTTCAAGAACGGTGATAGGAATTACAACATCATGTTCCTTAAAACTTTTTGCGGCCATGTGGTCGTAAATAATAACAGACGTGTCTAGTACGAAAATCTTTTTCTCTTTCACCATAAACAGAGCAATTTTTAGGTTGATATTCGACAAACTATACATTTTCAATATTTCCCTAAACAGGAATATGTGGAGAAAAGCGGTTTAGTTTCGCCATAAAGCTATAAAACATAAACGGGTGTTTTCTGTGCTTATGATAAAGTAATTAACATATCATTGTTAAAGTTGTTATTTCTTTAATTTGATCTTGAAAAAAGTAAACTGCTAGAAATTAAAAATAATTTGCACGTTCTATTTATGTGAATGCAACTTATTGCTCGGAAATAATCTTTGAAAAAAATGGAAATAAAATATTCCACCGCTTAAAAAGTGGTGTTTATCTAAAACTTGGTAGTACGCTTGTTTTTTTGAATATTTAAAACTATGTTCGTATATTAAAATCTCTCTAAACTATTCCAAAAATGAAGAAATTTATTCTTTTTTCTTTATCTGCAATTCTTGCATTAACAGTAAAAACTGCTATTTCGCAGACTTGGGTTGAAAAAATGCAAAACCCAGATGTCAACTTTTATGACGTTCAGAAATCATTTAACCAATACTATAAAAATTCTGAGAAGGAGCATCGGAAGGATGAAGCTCGCGAACGTGAAGAACTTGCAAAAAAAACAGCGAAACACCCCGTTTCTGTTGTCCCTGTTAAAGGGGGCTCAACACTGCTTCCCGGCGAAAAGGAAGAAGAAGAATTAGCTGGTGGCTGGGAGGTCTATAAACGTTGGGAAAATTATATGTCGCCTCGTTTGTATCCTTCTGGAGACCGCTCTGTCATGATTAACGCCTGGAATGATTATTTGAATAATTATTATTCAGGTTCTGCCAGCGGTACAAGGGCTCCTGGCACCGGAACTCCAACGGTAATGTCCGCAAACTGGTCATTAATTGGACCTACAACCTCTATACCTACTGGTGGTGGTGGAGCCGGCCGTGTAAATTTTGTGAGATTTGACCCATTAGCCTCTACAACAATATATGTTGGTTCACCGGGCGGAGGTTTATGGAAAAGTACAAATAGCGGAACTTCATGGTCTACCGGCACGGATAACTTGGCCGTTATTGGTACAACGGACCTTGTTATTCATCCAACAAACCCCTTGATCCAATACTTGGCTACCGGCGACGGTGAGGCGCAAGATACCTATTCAATAGGGGTTTTGAAGACAACTAATGGAGGTACAACATGGCTTCCTACAGGGTTAACATGGGTTATTACTAATGGTAGAACGATCAGTAGATTATTGATCAACCCGCAAAATCCAAATACAATTTTTGCTGCAACCAGCAATGGTGTATATCGTACTATTAATGCAGGTGGAGCATGGACTCAAATTGCTACCGCAATTGCCAACATAAAAGACATTGAATATAAACCGGGTGATACCACAACGGTTTATGCATGCTCTACAACATTGTTCTACAAATCTACAAATGGCGGAACGTCCTTTGTAACAACGGCAACCGGTTTACCGGCTGCGGCATCTGTTTCCCGACTTGCAATTGGTGTAACTGCAGCGGCTGCGGTCGATGTTTATGTGTTAGCCGCAAACACCGCTTTCGGTTTTCAAGGATTATACCTGTCTACTAATAGCGGAACCTCGTTTACCGCAAAGTCAACAACTCCAAATATTTTGGGATATTCAAATACCGGTGCAACTACCGGTGGGCAAGGTTGGTATGACCTGTCTATTGCGGTAGCTCCTACAAATGCAAACATGGTTATTGTTGGTGGTGTCAATATTTGGAAGTCAACTAATGGCGGAACCTCCTGGACATTAAATGCAGAATGGACAGGTACAGGAGCACCGTATGTTCACGCAGATATTCATGCCTTAGAATTTTTACCGGGTAGCGCAACAACTTATTATGCAGGTTGCGATGGCGGATGTTTTAATACAACAAATACCGGGACAACTTGGGGTGATCTTAGTAATGGATTGCAAATTGCTCAAGCTTATAGAATAGGATTATCTGCTACAAACCCAAACCTCTTAAATACCGGTTGGCAAGATAATGGAACAGCAAGATGGAGCGGAACAGCCACCTGGACAAGACCTTTGGGCGGTGATGGAATGGAAGCGCTTATCGATTGGTCTAATGCGAATGTTCAATACGGAGAGTTATATTATGGCGATATCAGAAAAACAACATCAGGTGCAACTTATGGAACGCAGATTGTTGCTAGCGGTGGAGCAGCCGGCACCGTTAATGCGGATGGTGATTGGGTAACACCCTATATTGAGGCTCCAAGTAACGCCGCGACTTTATTTGTGGGAAAATCACAGGTTTTTAAAAGTACAAACAGCGGAACATCTTGGGCTCAAGTTGGAACTATTTCTGGCGGTACTGGAAATGTTATTGCGCTTGCAAATGCAGCATCAAACATCAATTATATCTATGCTGCCAAAACGGATAAGTTTTATGCATGCACTACCGGTGCTGCTTTTGCGGATAGAACAGCAGGCTTACCAACTACTTTTGCATCGATTTCATACATTGCTGTTGACCCTTTGAATGCAAGTAGAGTATGGGTTACTTTCTCGGGGTATTCAGCTGCTAATAAGGTTTGGTATTCAGCTGACGCAGGTTTAACTTGGAGCAATTATTCTACAGGACTACCTAATTTGCCTGCGAACTGTATTGTATACCAGGGAAGTTCTGTAAATGATCCTTTATATGTTGGAACGGATGTGGGAGTTTATTATCGTGATAATACTGCTGGATCTTGGGCGGCCTATAATACAGGCTTACCGAATGTTTCGGTAAGAGAATTGGAAATTCAATACACCGCATTAAAATTAAGAGCAGCCACTTTTGGTAGGAGCATTTGGCAATCTGATTTGGCTTCCCCTGGCACTTCACCTCCAACTGCCGACTTTGCAGCAAATAGAACAAATATTTGTGTTGGCGACTGTATCAATTTTACGGATCTGTCAAATGGCTCGCCTACTTCATGGGCTTGGACATTCACAGGTGCTGCTACAACATCGTCCACACTTCAAAATCCGACAAATATTTGTTATAACACTGCCGGATCTTACACTGTTTCTCTTATTGCTACAAATGCAAACGGTAGCAACACGATGACGAAAACATTATACATTACCGTTTCTGCTCCAATTGCTTTGCCATTAGTTGAAGGGTTCCAGGGTGCCACCTTTGTTCCTACAGGTTGGTTCTTGAATAATCCTGATAGTGATATGACTTGGGCACAATCCACTACAGTTGGTGGTTTTTCTACTAGTACAAACAGTGCGGTAATGGACAACTTAACACCGGCAACCTCTATCGCAGGTACGATTGACGAGTTACACACTCCAAAATATAATTTTACGGGCGTTTCCACCGCAACAATGACATTCGATGTCGCTTATTGCAGATATAACGCAACATATTTCGACTCTTTAATTGTTTTTGTTTCAACCAATTGCGGTTCGACATGGTCAAGAGTTTACACTAACGGCGGAACAGCATTGGCTACCGCTCCTGATAACGCTACAACCGTGTTTGTGCCATCCGCTGCTCAGTGGAGAACAGAAACAGTGAGTATGACACCTTATGCAGGTCAGGCAAACGTAATGGTGAAATTCCAAAGTAAATCCGGGTGGGGGCAAATGCTTTATCTTGATAATATTAATATTACCGGAACAGGATCTCCTGTTGCAAGTGTTGCGATTACATCAAGTGATGTAGATAACATTATCTGTGCGGGGACTTCAGTAACCTTTAACGCAGTACCTACAAATGGAGGAACAACTCCAACTTATCAGTGGCAGATAAATGGTGTGAACGTTGGTGGTGCAACAGCCTCAACCTTTACTACAACAACTTTGACTGCTGGTCAGATTGTAACGTGTATTATGATATCTAATTTGCCGGGTGTTGCGGGAAGCCCTGCTACCTCTAACGCAATTACTATGACAGTGAATGCACTTCCTGCAACCCCTGCAGCAACTAATACAGGCCCATATTGTGTAGGTACAACTATTACTTTGGCAACCCCAACAGTTGCCGGCGCAACATATGCCTGGACAGGTCCAATTGCTTTCACCTCTGCTCTTCAAAATCCAACTATTGCAAGTTCAACACTTGCTATGGCAGGAACATATAGCGTGACAGTTACCAACGCTAGCGGTTGTACAAGTTTAGCAGGCACAACAACTGTTGTGGTAAACGCGCTGCCTGCAACACCAACTGCGACAAACACGGGTCCTTATTGTGCAGGTGCAACAATTACTTTAGCTACACCTACTTTAGCGGGTGCAACATACGTATGGACAGGGCCAGGTACCTTTACTTCTGCGCTACAAAATCCTACACGCCCAGCTGCAACGCTTGCTATGGCAGGAACATATTCGATCACTGTTAACGTATTAGGTTGTACAAGTTTGGCAGGAACAACAACTGTTGTTGTAAACGCTATACCAGCAACTCCAGCAGCAACGAATACCGGTCCATATTGTGTTGGTGGAACTATTACGTTAGCTACACCTACTGTTGCTGGTGCAATATTCTCTTGGACTGGTCCAAGCGCTTTTGCTTCAGCACTTCAAAATCCAACCCGTCCAGCAGCAACACTTGCAATGGCAGGAACATATTCTGTAACAGTGACCACCGGTGGTTGTGTTAGTTTAGCCGGAACAACAGCTGTTGTGGTGAATACATTACCTGCAACACCTGCAGCATCAAACACAGGCCCTTATTGTGCTGGTGCAACAATTACTTTGGCAACTCCAACAGTTGCAGGTGCAACTTATTCATGGACAGGTCCAAGTGCATTCACATCTGCTCTTCAAAATCCAACACGCCCTTCTTCAACATTAGCAATGGCTGGAACATATAGTGTTACAATTACAAACGCTTCAGGGTGTACTAGTTTAGTGGGAACAACAACTGTTGTCGTAAATGCATTACCTGCAACTCCTACAGCTACTAACACTGGTCCATATTGTGCAGGTGCAACAATTTCTTTGGCAACACCAACTGTAGCAGGTGCAACATATGCCTGGACAGGGCCAAGCGCATTCACTTCTGCGCTGCAAAATCCGACTCGCCCGGCATCAACATTAGCGATGGCTGGAACATATTCTATTACAATTACAACAGGAGGTTGCACTAGTTTAGCGGGAACAACTACTGTTGTTGTAAATGCGGTTCCTGCGACACCAACAGCAACAAATACAGGTCCGTATTGCGCAGGTGCGACCATAACTTTGGCTACACCTACAGTTGCAGGCGCTACTTATTCATGGACAGGACCAAGTGCATTCACATCCGCACTTCAAAATCCAACGCGCCCTTCTTCAACAGTAGCAATGGCTGGGACGTATTCCGTTATAGTTACAACAGGTGGTTGTGCCAGTTTAATGGGAACTACAGCAGTTGTAGTGAACGCTTTACCTGCAACACCTCCTGCAACCAACACCGGTCCTTATTGTGCAGGAGCAACAATTAGTTTATCAACCCCAACTGTTGGTGGAGCAACATATAGCTGGACTGGCCCACTTGCATTTACTTCAGCAATACGTAACGCTACTCGCCCAGCCGCAACAGTTGCAATGGCAGGTACCTACTCTGTTACGGTTACAACAGGAGGTTGTACAAGCTTACCAGGAACAACAACCGTTGTTGTAAACCCAATACCTGTAACGCCTACAGCAGGAAGTAATTCTCCGGTATGTTTAGGATCAACAATATTATTGACATCAAATACAGTTGCAGGGGCAACATATAGTTGGACAGGGCCAAGTACTTTTACATCTGGTCTTGAAGATCCATCTCGTCCGACGGCTACTGCTGTCATGGCAGGAACATATAGTGTAACTGTAACAGTATCTGGTTGTACAAGTTTGGTTGGAACAACGGTAGTTGCCGTTAGCGCTAGTGTTGTGCCAACCAATAGTATTAGTGCTAGTCCAAGTGGAGCAATATGCGCCGGCACTTCTGTTACATTTACGGCTACAGCCGGTGGTGGTGGAACAACACCTACTTTCCAATGGCAAGTAAATGGAATCAACGCAGGAACAGGTGGAACGACATTTACTTCTTCCGCATTATTAAATATAGATATTGTAACATGTATCTTAACTTCTAGTTCACCATGTGCTGCACCTACAACAGCAACATCTAATGCAATCACAATGATTGTAAATCCTATTGTTGTTCCATCAGTAAGTATTATTGATAGTCCCGGAGGAGCAGTTTGTGTTGGATCATCTGTAACATTTACAGCTAGTCCGACAAATGGAGGAACAACACCAACATACCAATGGCAAGTGAACGGACTGAATGTTGGATCTGGTGGAACGGTTTATTCAACAAGTTCTCTTGCTAATAGCGACATTGTAACATGTAGCATGACTTCAAACGCAACGTGCCCAAGTGTTCCAAACGCAACATCTAATGCGATCACTGTTGTGATAGATCCAATTTTAGTTCCTTCGGACACCATTTCAATTAGTTCAGGAACAAATCCCACATGTTCCGGACAAGCGGTTACATTTGATGCAGCCATTACGAATGGTGGTTCAGCGCCCGTTTATCAATGGCAGATCAACGGAGTAAATGCCGGAACGGGATTATCTACTTTTACTTCATCCACTTTGAATAATGGTGATGTAGTAACATGTATCTTGACTTCTAATGCCACTTGTGTAAGTCCTGCATCGGTAACGAGTCCTGCAATAACAATGGTGGTTAATCCAACACCTGCAACACCAACAATTTCACAAGCCGGAACAACATTAACATCGAGTTCCGCAACTGGAAATCAGTGGTACTTAAATGGTGTTATTATCGTGGGCGCTACATCTCAAAACTATACATTCACTGTTAACGGAACGTATACGGTGGTGGTAACTACAGGCCCATGTTCTTCTGCAGCATCCGCACCAACAGTAATCATAAATGTTGGAATTCAAGATGCTGACAATGCATTTTTATTAGGCATCTTCCCAAATCCAAATGATGGTCACTTTACAATTTCATTTAATGTTCCTGTCAAATCAACCTATAAGTTAGAACTGACAAATGAACTTGGTCAGTCGATTTATAAAGATGAATTGAAAGATTATAGTGGAACATACTCAAAACAATTAAGTGTTGTTGAATATGGAAAAGGTGTTTACACTATCACTTTAACGAATGATAAAAACGAAGTAGTTAAAAAGATCATCGTGTATTAATTTCAAAGATCATTTTTTTGAAGATGTCCTACCTCAAACACTGATGTAGGACATCTTCTTTTTTGGATTCATTATAAATAAGTAAAAAGTACATTCTCGTATTGATAAAACATTAATTTTGTCCCGTAAAAATTGGTTTCTTTAAAAAGAAATACCTAAAATTGAAGTCGGAAAATAAAAACATTTCATATGTTGTTAACTGTACAAAGTACCCCGCTTGATTTCCTCCCAATCGCCTTAATGTTTATTGTAGCGCTGGCTGTTGTTGTTGCTCTTTTGATTGTTACACATTGGTTAGGACCAAAAAGAACAACCAAAATCAAAGATGATACTTTTGAGTGTGGTATCGAAGTACAGGGGAACGCCCGTATTCCGTTTTCAATCAAATATTTTTTAGTAGCAATATTATTTGTGCTGTTCGATGTCGAAGTTATTTTCATGTATCCGTGGGCTGTAAATTTTAAAACATTAGGCTTAACAGGATTTGTTGAAATGTTAACGTTCGTTGCGCTTTTATTGGTAGGGTTTTACTACATCATTAAAAAGGGTGCATTAAAGTGGGAGTAATCTAATAGAAAAAATTTAATTCGTTTATTCATATTTATAAGATGAGTGAAATAGAAAAATCAAAGATCAATATTGTTAAAGCGCCTGATGGAGTTGAAGGTCCTGGTTTTTTTGCAACCACCATGGATAAAGCTGTTGGGTTAGGGCGTAAGAATTCATTATGGCCATTACCGTTTGCAACTTCTTGTTGTGGAATTGAATTCATGGCAACTGCTGCTGCAACTTACGACCTTGGTCGTTTTGGTGCTGAGCGTTTAAGTTTTTCACCGCGTCAGGCTGATCTTTTAATGGTGATGGGAACCATCTCTAAAAAAATGATCCCCGTTGTTCGTCAAGTGTATCAGCAAATGGCTGAACCTCGTTGGGTGTTGGCTATGGGAGCCTGTGCATCAAGCGGAGGAATATTTGACACATACAGCGTTTTACAAGGAATCGATAGAATAATACCGGTAGATGTTTATATCCCCGGTTGCCCTCCTCGTCCCGAACAGGTTATTGATGGGTTAATGCAAATTCAAAAACTTGCAGCATCAGAAACTACACGACGAAGAAATCAGCCTGAATACAAAGCATTGATGGAAAAATACGGAATGGAATAATACTATTATGGACAAAGAAACATTACTAAAAACCGTTGAAGAAAAATTAAAAGCGCAATTTGGCGATGGACTTCTTTCATCAGAATTATTAGTGGATTACCCTGTTTTTACTCTTAGACGCGATATCATTTGCGATGTTGTAAAGTTCCTTTACAATGATGAAGAGCTTTCTTTTCAATTTCTTACTACATTAGCCGGTCTTCATTATCCCGATAATAAAGGGCAGGAGCTTGGTGTGATGTATCAGATCCACAGCCTGACGAAAAATTACAGAATCAGATTAAAAGTTTTCTTTAGCATCAGCGACCCAAATGTTCCTTCAATCACCCCTGTTTTCAAAGGAGCAAACTGGATGGAAAGACAAGAGTTTGATTTCTTCGGAATTGTTTTCAAAGGACACCCGAATTTAAAACGCATTTTGAATGTGGATGATCTGGGTTATCACCCAATGAGAAAAGAATATCCTTTGGAAGATGGAACACGCGAAGATAAAGATGATAAAATGTTCGGACGATAGAAGAAACCTTTCCTTCTTTCTTTAGGAGAAGAAAAAAGGTTTAAAAAAATAGAAGAATGGCAAGTACAAATAAAATAGATAAAATTAAAAAGGGTAACACTTCTGTCACTAATGCAGAAGCTAAGGTTGAAGAAAAAGAATATTCTACACTTAATCTTGGACCAACTCACCCTGCGACACACGGTATTTTTCAAAACATTTTGAAAATGGATGGTGAAATTATTGTTGAGGCAGAATCAACAGTTGGTTATATACATCGCGCTTTTGAAAAAATTGCTGAACACAGAAATTACTACCAGATCACCACACTCACCGATCGTTTGAATTACTGCTCATCTCCCATCAACAATATGGGTTGGCACATGGCAGTTGAAAAATTATTTAATATTGAAGTTCCAAAACGTGCACAGTATCTACGTGTGATCATTATGGAGTTGTCGCGTATTGCAGATCATCTTATTTGTAACAGTGTAATTGGTGTTGATACAGGTGCATTGACAGTTTATTTCTATATTTTCAAATTGCGTGAACGAATTTATGAGATTTTCGAAGAAATTTGTGGTGCTCGCTTAACAACTAATATTGGCCGTGTTGGAGGTATCGAACGCGATTTTTCTCCAAAAGTTTGGGCGATATTGGATGTGTTCATGAAAGAACTTCCTGCTGCATTAAAGGAATTTGAAAATCTATTAGTACGTAACCGAATTTTTATGGATCGAACTATTGGTTGTGGTCCAATTTCAGCCGAAAAAGCGTTACAATATAGTTTCACCGGACCAAATTTACGTGCTGCCGGTGTGGATTATGATGTTCGTGTTATGAACCCCTATTCATCTTACGAAGAATTCGATTTCATTGTTCCTGTTGGTACAAATGGTGATACCTATGATCGTTTCATGGTTCGTGAAGAAGAAATGTGGCAGAGTTTAAGTATCATCCAACAAGCGATTGCAAAAGTTAAGAAAGAACCTGCAGGAATTTTCCATGCAGATGTTCCTGATTTTTTCCTTCCTCCGAAAGAAGAAGTATACAACAACATGGAAGCCTTGATCTATCACTTCAAGATTGTGATGGGGGAAATAAATATTCCTAAAGGAGAAATATATCATGCTGTTGAAGGTGGAAACGGTGAGCTTGGTTTCTATATTATCAGTGATGGAGGAAGAACTCCTTACCGTATGCACATTCGCAGACCATGCTTTATTTATTATCAGGCATATACCGAAATGATAAAAGGCGCTTTCTTGTCAGATGCAATTCTTACAATGAGCAGTATGAATGTGATTGCAGGAGAATTGGATGCATAGACTTTGAAAAGTAGTAATTTGAAAATCTGGAAATGAGTAAGGAAATAAAATTTAATGAAGAAACAATTGCCTTGGTAAATAAAATTATCAAGCGGTATCCTGAAGGCAAACAAAAATCGGCATTGTTGCCTGTTTTGCATATTGCTCAAGCAGAGTTTGATGGATGGTTAAGTCCGGAAACAATGGAATATGTTGCTTCTTTACTAAGGATAAAACCTGTTGAAGTTTTTGAAGTCGCATCGTTTTATTCGATGTATAATCTGAAACCTGTCGGTAAATGTATTTTGGAAGTGTGCCGCACCTCTTCATGCTGGTCGCGTGGTTCAGAAGATATCATTAAGCATCTTGAGAAAAAATTAGGAATAAAAGTTGGCGAAACTTCGAAAGATGGAATGTTCACTATTAAATCAGTGGAATGTTTAGGAAGCTGTGGTGGCGCACCAATGCTACAGTGTGGTGCATCGTTCCACGAAAATTTAACATTGGATAAACTAGATAATATTGTTGAAAATTATCGTGTTGAAGGAAAAAGAAAAAGTTACACAGATCAGGATTTTAAAAACACTTTATAGACCTCATCCCTTAATCCCCTCTCCACAAGAGAGGGGGCGATAGGTGAGATACTTGACAAATAAAAAAAATCCGAGTGGAAAATAGGACTGGAATCATTTAATTTAAACAAATCAAAAGTCCTCTCCTTTGGAGAGGATTTAGGAGAGGTATGGGTAAAAAAATATTATTAGAACACATTAACGTTCCCGGAATAAAATCTTTGGATGTGTATCGTCAAAATGGCGGCTACGCCTCTGTTGAAAAGGCTTTAAAAACAATGGCTCCTGATGTGATTGTTGAAGAGGTGAAAAAGTCGGGATTAAGAGGTCGTGGTGGTGCAGGTTTCCCAACAGGAATGAAATGGAGTTTCCTTGCAAAGCCGGAAGGTGTTGAGCGTTATCTAGTTGTTAACGCTGATGAATCCGAGCCAGGAACTTTCAAAGACAGATACTTGATGGAAAAAATCCCTCATATTTTACTTGAGGGAATGATAACTTCCAGCTTCGCATTAGGTGCAAAAACATCTTGCATTTATATTCGCGGTGAATATTTTTATGTTTCCCGCATTCTTGAAGCAGCTATCGAAGAAGCATATGCAGCAGGACTATTAGGAAAAAATATATTAGGGACAAATTTCTCACACGATATTTTTGTTCAGGTTGGAGCTGGTGCATACATCTGCGGTGAAGAAACTGCATTGTTAGAATCATTGGAAGGTAAGCGTGGTAATCCTCGTATCAAACCTCCATTCCCTGCTGTTGCTGGTTTATATGGTTGTCCGACTGTTGTAAATAACGTCGAGACGATCGCATCTGTTCCATATATTGTAATGAATGGCGGTGATGATTATGCTAAGATCGGGATTGGAAGAAGCACTGGAACAAAATTAATTTCGGCTTCGGGACACATCAACAAACCCGGTGTTTACGAAATTGAAATGGGAATAACAGTTGAAGATTTTATTTATTCAGAAGAATATTGCGGAGGAATTTTAAATGGAAAAAAATTGAAAGCAGTAGTGGCCGGTGGTTCTTCTGTACCTATTCTTCCTGCTGAATTAATTTTGAGAACAGAAAAAGGTGAGCCCCGTTTGATGAGTTACGAATCATTAAGTGACGGTGGTTTTGCTACAGGAACAATGCTTGGCTCCGGTGGATTCATGGTGTATGACGAAACAACAAGCATCGTAAAAAACCTATATACATTCGCTCGTTTTTACCATCACGAAAGTTGCGGACAATGTTCGCCTTGCCGTGAAGGTACGGGATGGATGGAAAAAATTCTTCATCGCATTGTTGAAGGTCACGGTAAACATGGTGATACAGATCTGCTTTGGGATATACAACGTAAAATTGAAGGAAATACAATTTGTCCTTTAGGTGATGCAGCTGCATGGCCGGTAGCAAGCGCTATACGCCACTTCCGCGCAGAGTTTGAAGAATATATCAATCATCCTGAAAGAATAAAAGAGTTTAAACATTTACAGGAATTAGTTAGTTAAGAAATGGCAAAAGTAACTATAGACGGAGAAAGCATTGAAGTGCCTGATGGAACAACCATCTTGCAAGCTGCACGTATGATTGGCGGAGACAATGTGCCACCAGCAATGTGTTATCATTCAAAATTAAAAACCAGCGGTGGTTATTGCCGTACCTGTATTGTAAAGGTTTCTAAAGGTTCTGAAAAAGATCCCCGTCCGATGCCAAAACTTGTTCCTTCTTGCCGCACTACTGTGATGGACGGAATGGAAGTACAAAATAATACTTCAGCTGAAGTATTAGAAGCTCGTAGAGGTGTTGTAGAATTTTTATTGATCAACCACCCTTTGGATTGCCCTGTTTGCGATCAAGCGGGAGAATGCCATCTGCAGGATCTTGGATATGAGAACGGAGCAGCAAAAACTCGCTACGATTTTCCGAGAAGAAAATTCAACATGATCGATATCGGTCCGAACATCAAAATGCATATGACACGTTGTATTATGTGTTTCCGTTGCGTAAAAACAGCTGACCAGATCACCGATAACAGAGTTCATGGAATGTTATTCCGTGGAGACGCCTCTGAGATCAGCACTTATATTGAGAAAGCAATTATAAATGATTTTTCCGGCAACATGATAGATGTTTGTCCTGTTGGTGCATTGACTGATAAAACATTCCGTTTCAAAAGCCGTGTATGGTTTACAAAACCAATGGATGCACATCGTGATTGCAAAAAGTGCTCCGGCAAGGTTGCTCTTTGGGAAAAAGGAAACGAGGTATTACGTGTCACTTCCAGAAAAGATAAATGGGGAGAATCAGAAGAATGGATCTGTAATGAATGCCGTTTTGACAAAAAAGATATTAAGGATTGGGTGATCGAAGGACCTCGCCACATCGACCGTCATTCGGTGATCTCTTTAAATCATTACGAAAATGTAGTTGCAAAATTGAAGATCGATATTGCAAAACAACAAAAACAAATAGTCGATAAGAAATAATTAGATTATGGCCTTACAAACATATATAATTTATAAATTAATATTAGTTCTTGTGGTATTCGCATTTACAATGTTAATAGCAATGTACAGCACGTATGCTGAACGAAAAGTAGCGGGTTTTTTACAAGACCGTCTTGGGCCAAACAGAGCAGGCTGGTTTGGGATCCTTCAACCGGTTGCTGATGCCGTGAAGTTGTTCATGAAGGAAGAAACAATTCCTAGCGTTTCTAATAAAGCATTATTTATTATCGGGCCTGCACTGAGTTTACTTACCGCTTGTATGACGGGTGTTGTAATTCCATGGGGAACAACGATCACTCTTTTCGGAGAAAATTTTCCATTACAAATTGCTGATGTGAATATTGGTATCCTTTATTTATTTGGTGTTGTTTCAATTGGCGTTTATGGAATCATGATCGGTGGTTGGGCATCTAACAATAAATATTCTTTACTTGGTGCTGTGCGTGCATCCTCTCAAATGATCAGCTACGAGGTTGCAATGGGCTTGTCTATCATTGCATTGATAATGACAACAGGAACATTAAGTGTTGGACAAATTGCAGCGCAACAACATGGTTGGCACTGGAATGTGTTGGTTCAACCTTTGGGTTGTTTGATCTTTATTATTTGTGCATTCGCTGAAACAAACCGCGCTCCTTTCGATTTGCCTGAATGTGAGCAAGAGTTGGTTGGTGGTTACCATACAGAATACAGTTCCATGAAGATGGGCTTTTATCTTTTTGCAGAATACATTAATATGTTCATTTCAGCGACAGTAATTTCTACATTTTATTTTGGTGGATACAACATGCCTTTCATAGGACGGTTTGTTCACGATCCTAATTTATTGACGCTTTGTGGTGTCGTATTCTTATTTGCAAAAATATTTTTCGGTATCTTCTTCTTTATGTGGGTTCGCTGGACCTTGCCACGTTTCCGATATGATCAATTAATGAATTTAGGTTGGAAAGCATTGATCCCTTTGTCAATATTAAATATTGTATTGACAGGCGCATGGATGATGCGTCACGAAATTATGGCTTATTTAAATTTTTAAGAAAAAAAACAATGCAACCATTAACAAATAGATCGAAAGTTGTTGTTAACAAAGAAATGTCTTTGTATGAGAAGATTTATCTGCCTGCTATTATTTCTGGGATGATGATTACCATGTCTCATTTTTTTAGAAAGAAACCAACGATTCAATACCCTGAACAAAAACGTGAATTCAGCGGAACGTATCGCGGTCAACATGTTTTAAAGCGCGATGAAAATGGTGCTGAACGGTGCACTGCTTGTGGCTTATGTGCTGTTGCTTGTCCTGCTGAAGCAATTACAATGGTTGCTGCTGAGCGTAAAAATGGCGAGGAGAAATTGTATCGTGAAGAAAAATATGCTGCAACATATGAAATAAATATGTTACGCTGTATATTCTGTGGCGATTGTGAAGATGCTTGTCCGAAAGAGGCAATTTTCCTGACCGATAGAACAGTTAAACCTGAAAACAATCGTGGATCTTTTTTCTATGCAAAAGATATTTTAGTGGAAGGTGTTGAAAAAGAAAAACGTATTGATGTGACCAGACGCCAGACAGCAGCTGTGTTGGAGTTTAAGAAGCATAAAGAATTTGATCACAACCGATAAAAAAAGATTATAGATCAAAGTGTTTTGATTCTTTGTGTTTACACAAGAGCAAGAGCTAAGATCAAAAAATGTAAAAATATGATCACAACTTATTTATTTTATTTCCTTTCCTTCCTTACGATAATGTTCGCATTGATGGTAGTCTTTTCGAAAAGCCCTGTGCACAGTGTCCTGTATCTGGTGATGGCCTTTTTTACGATTGCAGGGCACTATGTATTGTTAAACGCCCAGTTCTTGGCAGCTGTTCACGTTATCGTTTATGCTGGAGCAATTATGGTCCTTTTCCTTTTTGTGATTATGCTTTTGAATTTGAATAAGGAGACAGAACCACACAAAAGTCCTTGGTTGAAATTTTCTGCCGTTATCGCAGCCGGTTTATTATTGGTGGTTTTGGTGGGTTCATTAAAGGGCGCAACAAACATTATGGCAGCAAATAATTTTGATGCAAACATCGGACTAATTGAAAATCTTGGAAAAACATTGTTTCAGGATTTCTTATTGCCGTTTGAAATTTCTTCTATTCTGCTATTAGCAGCAATGGTTGGAGCGGTTTTGCTGGGCAAGAAAAGTATTAAATAATTATAGATTGATAGTTTAATAGTACAGATTGAAAATTTTATAGTTTTTGATCTTCAATTTTTAAAAGATATGAGCGCAATACAAGTTGTTCCGATAGAGTGGTATTTATTATTATGTACCGTTCTTTTTACCATCGGTGTTTTAGGTGTACTTTTTAGACGTAATGCAATTATCATTTTTATGTCTATTGAAATTATGTTGAATGCCGTAAACTTATTGCTGGTAGCGTTTTCTAGTTATTTGTCAGATAGCAAAGGACAGGTATTTGTGTTTTTTATTATGGCGGTTGCTGCTGCGGAAGTAGCGGTAGGACTTGCAATTTTGATGATGGTTTACCGGAATACAAAATCATCGGATATCGATATGTTGAACAAATTGAAATGGTAGTATTTCAGAATAGTATTCTGAATTTAAAATAAAAGATTATGATAAAATTAGTTTGGTTAGTTCCGCTACTTCCCTTGATAGGATTTGTGATCATCGGATTATTTGGAAAAAAATTATCGAAAGGAATTGTTGGGGCAATTGGAAGCGGAACCGTATTGGCTGCTTTCGCTGTTGCACTTGGAATATTTTTTGAATTAAAAGGAGGTACTCAAAAAGAATTTACCATTGAACTTTTTAATTGGATCTCTGCAGGAAAACTTTCCATTCCATTTTCTTTTTTAATTGACCCTCTGTCTTCTTTATTTTTATTGATCATTACAGGTATCGGCTTCCTGATCCATCTTTATTCAACCGGATATATGAGTCATGATGAAGGGTTCTCGCGTTTCTTTGCGTATCTGAATTTGTTTATCTTCTTCATGCTTCTTCTTGTGCTTGGCTCAAATTACCTAATCATGTTCGTAGGTTGGGAAGGTGTTGGATTGTGTTCTTATTTATTGATCGGTTTCTGGTTCAAGAATACAGCCTTCAACAATGCTGCAAAAAAAGCATTTATCATGAACCGTATTGGTGACCTTGGTTTTCTATTGGGCATCATCTTGATTTTTGTGACCTTCGGAAGCATCGGCTACCATGATGTATTTGAGCAAGCAAAAAATATGGCTACCGGAAATCCTACATTAACTGCAATTGCTTTATTATTATTTGTTGGTGCGATGGGTAAGAGTGCTCAACTTCCTTTATATACTTGGTTACCTGATGCCATGGCCGGCCCGACACCCGTTTCTGCATTGATACATGCTGCAACCATGGTTACTGCCGGTATTTATATGATCGCACGCTCAAACGTTTTATATACACTTTCTCCGGATGCTATGAATGTTGTGGCAATAGTTGGTGTGTGTACCGCACTGTTTGCAGCAACAATAGGCTTAGCGCAAAATGACATCAAAAAAGTATTAGCGTACTCCACTGTTTCACAATTAGGTTATATGTTCCTTGCATTGGGTGTTGGTGCATATACAGGTGCGGTATTTCACGTGATGACACATGCGTTCTTCAAAGCATTATTATTCCTAGGTGCAGGTAGTGTTATTCATGCAATGGGCGGTGAGCAGGATATCAGGAAAATGGGTGGATTGAAAAAATACATTTCAACAACTCACATTACGTTCTTATTAGGAACGCTTGCAATTGCAGGTTGTTTCCCCTTTTCAGGATTCTTTTCGAAAGACGAAATTTTAGCTCAGGCTTATGAGCACAATAAATTACTTTGGTTCCTTGGCATACTAGGAGCTGCAATGACAACCTTTTACATGTTCAGATTGTACTTCCTTACATTCCATGGTAAGTTCAGAGGAACGCATGAACAGGAACACCATTTGCATGAATCACCAAAATCTATGACGATACCATTGATCGTCTTAGCGATACTTTCTGTAGTCGGTGGTTTAGTGGGTATTCCAGCAGCATTGGGAGGAACACATTTTTTAGAAGCATTTCTAAGCCCTGTATTTGAATTCTCCTCTTTCCGTATTGTTCAAGCTGCCTCACACGAAACCGAATACATGTTAATGGGTATAGCAACCTTAATAATGATCCTTGCGATCTATTATGCATACACTGTTTATGTGAAGAAAAACACATTGCCTGCTGCCGAAGGCGAGGAAACAAGTCCGATACATAAATTAGTATTCAATAAATATTGGGTAGATGAAATTTATGAGAACCTGATCACAAAACCTTTGAACATGATCTCAGAGGCATTTCATAAATTGGTTGACAACCAAATTGTAGACGGGATTGTAAACGGTGTTGGTTCAACGGTAAAATGGCTTAGCAGTACTATTCGGCTTGCGCAAACCGGAAACACCGGGTTCTATATTTTTGTTATGGTTGTTAGTATTGTATTGATTTTGTTTTCACAACTGTTTTAGTAGCTAGGTCATACTCGCAATGGCGGGCACGGCTTTGCAAAGTTTATAAAAAAAAGATATTTAGATTTTAGAATTTTATAAGATATGATCACACTTCTTTTAATATTATTTCCTTTAGTTGCAAGTTTACTGTTGTTTTTTGTAAAAGGACAACAAGTTAAAAACATCGCACTAGGAGCAGCTATACTGGAATTTGCAATTGCAATTTTTGCGCTATCTCAATTTAAACAGGATGCATCAATGCAATTTGAGTGGAATTCTGCTTGGGTTCAATCAATGGGTATTACCTTTCATGTTGGAATAGACGGTATTTCTATGTTGCTTGTTTTACTGACCACCTTTCTTGTGCCGGTTATTATTCTGACATCCTTTAAAAATGATCACAAAAATCCTTCTGCGTTTTATGCATTGATACTTTTCATGCAAATGGCATTGCTAGGCGTATTTGTTTCTTTAGATGGATTCTTATTTTATGTATTCTGGGAATTGGCTTTGCTGCCGATCTATTTCATTTGTTTATTATGGGGCGGGGAAGACAGAGCAAGAATTACATTCAAGTTTTTTGTTTACACATTAGCCGGTAGTCTTTTCATGTTAGGGGGCTTGATCTACCTGTATCTTCATACTCCCGGAACACACAGTTTCAATATCGATGCTATTTACGCTGCGGGAAGAGGAATGGATGTAGTTCATCAAGGGTATGTGTTCTGGGCAATGTTCATCGCCTTCGCAATAAAAATGCCGATTTTTCCTTTTCACACTTGGCAGCCTGATACCTATACAACAGCTCCAACACAGGGCACAATGCTGCTTTCAGGTATCATGTTAAAGATGGGAACTTTTGGATTAGTTCGCTGGTTATTGCCAATCGCACCTCTGGGGGTTGAGCATTATGCAAATACCGCCATCGGATTAGCGGTGATCGGAATTGTATACGCTTCATGTATTGCTATCGTACAAAAAGATTTCAAACGATTAATAGCCTATTCATCCATTGCTCACGTTGGATTAATTGCTGCAGGAATTTTATCAATGAATGTTCAAGGTGTTCAGGGTGGAATGATTCAGATGTTGAGCCACGGTGTGAATGTGGTTGGTTTATTCTTTATCGTTGACATTATTCAAAGACGCACAAATACGCGCGAGATACAATCATTAGGCGGCATCAGAAATGTAAATCCTCAATTTGCTGTTTTATTCCTGTTCATTTTATTGGGAAGTGTGGCCTTGCCATTGACGAATGGATTTGTTGGTGAATTTTTATTGCTCAATGGGCTTTTTCAACACAATGCCTGGATCGCAGCCTTTGCAGGGTTGTCAGTTATTTTAGGTGCAGTTTATATGTTACGTAGTTATCAATCGATCATGTTAGGCGAAACAAATTCTATCACCTCTTCTTTTGCTCCTTTGGAGAATAGCGAAAAAGCGGTATTGTTAATTATTTGTGCAGCAGTTATTGCATTTGGAGTGTTTCCTAAACCATTATTAGATATTTCAGGACCGGCTGTTGATCAATTGGTTCAAGGAGTGCAGGCGGCCTTAGGAAAATAAAATTTAGAGTAAGAAAAAAATTAAAAACACGATTCACAAAAAAATATTAATTAGTCTGTGAAATTTGTGGTGAAAAAATAAAGTATATGAAAGCATTAATATTACTTTCTTCATTAGGTGTAATTGCATTGTTAGCTGAAATATTCAGCTTTAAAAAACTATTGTATCCAATCGTTTTACTTGGCCTTATCACGACATTCGTTTTAAATATTTTTGATTGGGATACCAATAAATTATATTTCAAAATGGTGCAATTTGATAACTATGCTGTGGCATTCTCTGCCGTGATTATAGTAATCGCATTTTTATGGTTTATTATGGCAGAAGGCTTCTTTAAAGAAGAATCCAACCAGACAGATTATTTTACTCTTGTTTTATTTTCCCTTGTCGGAGCGGTAATTATGGTTTCTTACAGCAATATGGCAATGTTGTTTTTAGGTATCGAGATCCTTTCAATTCCAATGTATATTTTAGCAGGTAGCAATAAAACAGATGTCTCTTCCAACGAGGCTGCATTTAAGTATTTGATCATGGGGGCTTTTGCAACGGGCTTCTTGCTATTCGGCATCGCCTTGATCTATGGTGCAACGGGCTCATTTGACCTTGCCGGTATAGCGGCTGCTGTGACAAACGGAAGCGCTGTATCATCAATATTTTATGTGGGCGTTTTGTTAATGTTAGTCGGAATGGCATTTAAAGTCTCTGCTGCTCCCTTTCATTTCTGGGCTCCGGATGTTTATCAAGGTGCACCTACAGTGATAACTGCGTTTATGGCAACTATCGTAAAAACTGCAGCCTTTGCAGCTTTCTTACGATTGTTCTCTACAACATTCATGAGTGTGAGTGGAACTTGGATGCATGTTGTTTGGGTAATGGCCGCACTAACATTATTGGTTGGAAACATCACTGCTGTTATGCAAACCAGTACAAAACGCATGTTGGCATATTCTAGTGTTGCACATGCCGGTTATATGTTATTAGCATTATTAGCTGGAAACAGCTATTCGAACAGCGCTATTTTGTTTTATGCTGCTGCATATTCCATCGGATCAATTGCCACGTTCTCCATTGTAAATATTATTAGCAAATCAAAAGGTACAGACACAGTTGATTCGTTTAATGGTCTTGGAAAATCAAATCCATTGTTAGCAGTTGTAATGACGATTGCACTTTTGTCTTTAGCAGGGATTCCTCCAACAGCAGGTTTCTTCGCGAAGTATTATATTTTCACTTCTGCATTTGTAGCGGGTAACGTTAGTTTGGTTTTGATCGCCATCATCGCATCGTTGATTGGAGTGTATTATTATTTCCGAATCATTATCGCCATGTTCTTCAAACATAGTTCTGATGAAACAATTGCTGTAGAAAGCAATCACAAACTGTTACTAATTGTTATTGCAATTGCCATTATAGCTCTTGGTTTGATGCCTGATTGTATTATTAGTTTGTTATAAATCCTGACAACAAAAACTTGAAGCTTCTCATTTTTTGAGGAGCTTTTTTATTTTTAATCATTACCAAAGGCAATAAATCTGATATAATTATTTATTCCCAAAAAATCTGTGAATCTGTGGCTTATTTTCTTGCTCATAATTGTCCTATAAAACCTATATTTGTTTGAAATAATCTTAGCGTCTTAGCATCCGGAGTTTACCCTGAACGAAGTCGAAGGGCGACAAAAACACATACTATGAAATTTAAAAAACCTTCACTCATCGTTCAAATATTTGCAGGTATGTCCCTGGGAATAATCGTTGGTTATTTCTGGAAAGATGCAGCACCAAGCTTACACATCCTCAGCGATATTTTTATGCGTTTCATAAAAATGATCATCGCGCCATTGGTGTTTTCTGTGTTGGTTGTTGGTGTTGCTAAAGTGGGGGATTTCAAATCGGTAGGTAGGATAGGAATCAAAACACTTTTGTATTTTACAACTGCTGCTATTATCTCTTTATTATTAGGATTGATGTTGGTGAATTTCACCGCTCCCGGAAAAAGAATGCATCTTGAATTGCCCGCAGCAGATGCTGTAGTTGATGTCCAGGCAGGGAAAGAATTCGACACCAAAAATTTCATCAACCACATCATACCTGAAAGTATTGTAGATGTTATGGCGAAAAATGAAATTTTGCCAATTGTTATTTTTGCATTATTTTTTGGCGTTGCTGCTGCATCTATTGGTAATAAAGGAAAAGTGGTGGTTGATTTTTTTGATTCTGTTTCTCACATCATGTTTAAAGTTACAAACTATGTCATGTCTTTTGCTCCGCTCGGAGTGTTTGGTGCATTGGCAGCGGTGGTCGCAAAGCAAGGGTTGGGTGTGCTTGCGGGTTATTTGTATTTGATAGCAACCTTTTATCTAGGCTTGTTCTTATTTGTCTTCGGTGTTTTATTTTTGATCTGTTTTGCAATGAAAATAAAATTTTTCAAATTGCTTAATTACATCAAAGAACCTATATTATTAGCATTTAGCACAGCCAGCTCTGAAGCGGCCATGCCAAAAACAATTGAGTCCCTCGAACGCTTTGGTTGCGGAAACCGAATTGTGAGTTTTGTTTTACCTCTTGGATATTCTTTTAATCTCGATGGTTCTATGATGTATATGACTTTCGCAACTGTTTTTATCGCTCAGGCATACGGCATTGAAATGACGGTCGGACAACAAATAACAATGCTTTTGATATTGTTGGTAACGAGTAAAGGGATGGCCGGGATTCCTCGTGCATCATTGGTTGTGATCGCCGGTATGTTGGCTCATTTCAATATTCCCGTTGCCGGATTATTATTGTTATTAGGCATTGATCAAATTTTGGATATGGGACGTTCAGCAACCAATGTTGTCGGAAATGCTGTTGCCACGGCTGTGATCTCCAAATGGGAAGGGGAATTGCATGTTCCTAAACACGATCCGAATATCGATAAACTGAGGTTAGATTAATGTCTTCTCTTTATCTTGAAAAAGTATTTGTTGAATGAAAAGGCGAATTAATATTTTAAAGCGAATTGAATTCCATCCCTTTGGGAAGGAGAGGAGGGGTTGTGCATTTTTTTGATTTTCTGCGACAATTAACCGATCCGCAATCCATTATTCAAATTGGCGGACTAGCATTGCTTCTTTTTGTGGTATTTGCAGAAACGGGTTTACTGGTTGGTTTTTTTCTTCCCGGTGATTCGCTGATTTTTATTTCCGGGATGATATGCGTTTCCAAGCCGCAACTTCTTGGTGTTAATTTACCTCTATTAATTTTTTGCCTTTCAGTAGCAGCAATCCTAGGAAATATTGCCGGTTATTGGTTTGGTAAAAAAGTCGGACTTCCATTATTCCGGAGAAGAGATTCCATAATATTCAAAAAGAAATATCTTGAGCTAACACGTACATTTTATAATAAAAATGGCGGTAAAACACTTATAATTGGCCGGTTTTTACCAATTATCCGCACATTTGCTCCAATTTTAGCCGGTGTCATCAAAGTAGATTTTAAGATCTTTATGTTTTACAATATGGTAGGAGCAATTGCATGGGTTGGCTCATTATGCAGCATAGGATTCTATCTGGGGACATATGATTGGGTACAGAAAAATATTGGCTATATCGTGATCGGACTTATTATCATTACTACCATTCCGATCATTACCACTTTTTTGAAGGATCGTATTCAGAAAAAGGGAACAACAAATCCCCATTAGGAGCGAGCGTTTAGTCTATGATCGCTGTGCTTTAATTCGAATAAAAGTTATTGCTCTTCGAAAAACATATTCGTAAGTTTGCAAAAATTTTCAAATAAATGGATTTCCTGGATTTTTTAAAGAACCTTACCGACTCGCACTATTTCATAAATTCAGGAAGTTTGCTGCTTTTGTCTTTTATCGTTTTTTCTGAATGCTCCTTCGTTATTGGCTTTTTTCTTCCTGGAAATGCTCTTATTTTTATTTCCGGAATTATTTGCAATTCGAACCCCGAAATTCTTGGAGTTAACCTTCCTGTGCTGGTTGCAGCCCTTTCGTTTGGAGCGATGCTCGGTTATTTTATAGGCTATTGGTGGGGTCGTAAAAAATTAGGACCAAGTTGGCTTACCGAAACGACAAAAGTCTTCTTTTTTAAAAAGAAAGTGGTCGATCATACAATTCAATATTATGATGATCATGGTGGAAAAACATTAATAATCGGCCGTTTTTTACCACTTGTTAGAACATTTGCCCCCATAATTGCAGGAATGATACAGATGCGGTATGCAAAATTTATGCTTTATAATATTGTTGGAGCCCTCACTTGGGTTGGCTCATTGGCCTGCATCGGATATTTTTTCGGAGCCATTCCATGGGTAAGTCAAAACATTTCATACATTATTATTGCCTTGGTTATCACTACAATAGCTTCTCTGTTTGTTAAAAACAAAACGGTAAATTAGCAGGAACCGTGTTACCACTAAATAGCAAATTCTACCTATTACTACTGAAATTCCGCCATTTAATAAAACGGAATTTTTGTATGCAATTTATTGTGGTAATTTGGGGTTATTAACCCTGTATTATAATAAAGATAAGTTTTATGAAAAATTTTTACTTTCGGAATAGATTTAGTATGTTTGGTCCCCTGTTAAATAAAATTTTTTCAGGAAAAAGTATACTCTTTTTAAGAATTTGTATGTATTAAAACTAAATAATAAAATAAACCAAAAACAAGTAAATATGAGTAATCAAAAAACAACTTCTAGCGGATTTAACTTTATGACCGCACTTTTAGCAATTGTAGTTTCAGTTGTGATCGGAATTTTAATTTATATGTTCGTTCTTGGAGCACCGGGAAATTTTGATGCTGAGGGTCATCCAAAAGAAGGAAACTATCTTGGGATGATGCATGCCGGTGGATTTATCGTGCCTATCCTTATGGCGATATTTATGATCATCGTTACGTTTTCTATAGAGCGTTTAATCACGATCTCTAAAGCAAAAGGAAAAGGAAAAGCTGATGAATTTTTACGTAACATCAAATCATTGTTGTCAAGTTTCCAATATGATGATGCGATCGCTGCTTGTGATAAACAACAAGGTTCTTTGGCAAATGTTGTTCGTTCCGGTATCGAAAAACTTCAGATGGTTCAAAAAGATGATTCTATGAATAACGAAGACAAGATCGCTGCCATAAAAAAAGAATTGGAAGAAGCAACAACGTTAGAGTTGCCAATGCTATCTAAAAACTTAGCGATCATCACTACTTGTGCTACTATAGCCACACTTTGGGGTTTGATCGGAACGGTATTGGGTATGATTCGCTCATTTGCTGCGATGTCACAAGCAGGTTCTCCTGACACAGCTGCACTTGCAACAGGTATCTCTGAAGCACTTATCAATACAGCATTAGGTATTAGCGGATCTGTGGTTGGTATCATCATGTACAATTATTTCAGTACACGTGTTGATGCAATTACACACAGTATGGACGAAGCTGGTTACAGCTTATTGCACACTTTAAAAACTAAATAGTGTTTTTAAAGATTTTCTAATAACTAATTTTTAATAAAAATAGATATGGCTGAAGTACAATCATCTAAAGGTAGCCCTACGTTGGATATGACTCCAATGGTGGATTTGGCCTTCCTTTTGGTTACTTTCTTTATGCTTACTGCTACTTCAAGAGTTACCGAACCGGTTGTTGTCGATACTCCTTCTTCTACTGCGGATAAATTATTACCTAAAAATGTAATTCTGATCTCCATTGATGAAAAAGGTAAAACATTTTATAACATCAACAATTCTGACGTTCGAAAAAAAACGTTGCAGAAAATGGCCTTACAATACAAGCTTACCTTTTCCGAAAAAGAATTAGTGACTTTTGGTGGAATGACAAGTATTGGAGTTCCAATTGCACAGCTGAAGCAATATATTAATTTGCCAGATGCAGAGCGTGTTAAGATAAAATCTCCCGGAATTCCTCACGATTCGCTTAATAATGAATTGGCTAACTGGATTCAATTCGGGCGGATCGAAGCTGCGAAACAAGCAAAAACAGAAGAAGAAAGAGCAAAAACATTAGGAAGAGATTTTAAATATGAACCCCTTCGGTTTGCAATAAAGGCCGATGGAAAAGCAAATTACATTGCGGTGAAAGAGATCATTAAAGTATTTACCGATATTGAAATTTATCGCTTTAATCTGATCACAGATCTTGAACAAGGTCCGGCCGAAGTAAAATAAATAATTAATTATGGAATAGGAATTGGACTTGCATCTGATTAATAATTCCAAGATTAGAAACAGTTAAAAAACTAAAAATGGCAGAAGTAAATACAGGTGGTGGCGGTCATGGAAAGCACGAGAAAAAACGTGCAAAAAAATCGTCAACCCGAATAGATATGACACCAATGGTGGATTTGGCATTTCTGCTCCTTACGTTTTTCGTATTGACGTCTACCTTTGCGAAACCTAAAACGATGGAGATCAATTATCCGGCCGACAAGCCGATTGATCAAAAAGACCAATTAGTAAACAATGCGTTGACTTTCATAATGACAAAGGATGATGGAATCTACTATTATTATGGTGCATTTATTACTGAAGGGGCGCCTAATCCACTAGGAAAACCAAATACGATCCTAACAAAAACAGATTTTTCTTCCGGAGGTCTTCACAAAATTCTTTTAGAAAAAAATAAACCTACTATGGATGCAATTGATGCGTTGAAAGGGAAGTTGATCAAAAAAGAAATTGCAGACACTACTTACAAACGCTTAGCTAACAGAGAAAAAGGCGACCCAAAAGCTTTAACAGTTCTTATTAAAGCAGATGACCAAGCGGTCTATAAGAACATAATTGATATTATTGATGAACTGAACATTTGTAACATTGGTAAATATGCAGTTGTGGATATGGGTGCAAAAGAGAATGAATTATTAAAAGCAACTTCTAAATAATTAGCAAGATGGCAGAATCATTATTTAACAATTGGGATAGTATCGTTGCGCCTGTTCGTAACGATATTGTTTTCGAAGATAGAAACAAAGCATACGGTGCTTACGATCTTCGGAAAAATCATAATAGAAGCGTTACTTTTGCATTGATCATTACCGCAGCATCATTTGTTTTTGCTGTGAGCTTACCGGCGATCATTGCCTGGATAAAAAATGTAACAGAGCAAGTTGAAGTGCCGGTTGATATTACACCGGTGGATCTTATGGCTCCTCCTCCGTTGGATGAAACTGAGCCACCACCACCACCACCACCGCCACCACCGGTTATGGAAACGGTAAAATTTACGCCTCCGGTTGTTACGGACGAAGAAGTTGTGGATGACCCTCCACCGGTTCAAGCAGAGGAAACACCACAAATTAGTACAGTAACTGCAGAAGGAACCGGTGAAGAGGTAATTGTTATTCCGGATGAAGGCACTGGTAAAGTGGTTGAAGCTGCTCCTGATGTTCCATTGTCTTTTGTGGAGCAAATGCCATCATTCCCTGGCGGAGACTTGGAAATGATGAAGTTCTTGAAGAACAACATGTCTTATCCTCAAATGGAAAAGGAAGGCGAGATACAAGGTACTTGTTATGTTAATTTTGTTGTGGAAAAAGATGGTAGCATCACGGATGTGAAAGTTTTGAGAGGAGTTCCTAACGGTAAAGGTTGCGACAAGGAAGCTATTCGTGTTGTGAAATCAATGCCTTCATGGAGTGCCGGTAAGCAAAACGGTCGTCCGGTGCGTGTTTATTATAATCTACCGGTTAAATTTACATTAAGATAACGGTTGGTTTAATAACCATTTAGAAAAAATAATTCTAAAACAGTAATACATCCCGTGAATAAAATACGCTATTATTCCAATTTTGTTATGATAGCCGTTTATCTAGGTTTGGGATTACTGTTTTTTTTTACCAATATTGCGGAAGAAACAGTTCCTTCCTATAGAAAAGAACTCGGAGCAACAATGATGATATATGCTGTAGTAAGGACATTCCTGGTAATTCGGAAACATAAAAGAGATAATGGAAATGAGTTTTAGAATTAAATTTATTTATTACTGGAACAGACTAAGGTTTTACCTTAGTTTTTTGCTTTTAGCTTTTTATCTAACGGTTGGTTTTGTTTTTCTTTTTGGAGATACGTGGAAAGAATTGTTGCCAAAAGGTAGAGGAGCTGTAGGTGTTGTCCTGATCCTGTTTGGGGCATTTCGTTTTTACATAGCTTATCGCAGATATAAAAATAAATTAACGAGAATTGAAACTGCGATCAAATCTAAAGAAGCTGCCATCGTTGAGTAACACCATCATAAAAATGAAAAAAATCGTTTTTGGAAGTTTTATCATTTCCTTTACATTGTTTTTAGGCTGTTCCCGCGGACCTGAAAAGCCAGAACCTACTGACACTCCAACTTCCGGAGAGGTGAACATTGTTGTAGATGAATCTTTCCAGAAACTATTCGATAGTCAGATATTTACCTTTGAAGCACTTTATAATAACGCAAAAGTTCATGTGAATTACCTTCCGGAAAATGAAGCGTTAGTGCAAATGATAAATGATTCTTGTAAGGTTGTTGTTATGTGCCGCGATCTTACAACTGCTGAACGGAAATCGTTTGAGGCAAAAAATTTATTCCCTATATCTACAAAAATTGCTGAAGATGCAATTGTCTTGCTGATAAACCCTGAAAATACAGATACCGTATTAACTGTCGAGCAGGTAAAATCAATATTGCTAGGAAGGGATTCTGTCTGGACACAACTAGATAAACAATCAAACTTAGAAGGGATAAACGTGGTTTTTGATAATGCCGGTTCGGCAAATGCGAGGTATATGAAAGATACGCTTCTGAATGGCAAGGACTTTGCAAAAACTGTATTTGCGGTAAAATCAAATCTGGAAGTAATTGATTATGTTAGCTCTCATAAAAATGCATTGGGTGTGTTAAGTGTAAATTGGGTAAGTGACATGGATGATTCTGCCACAACTAATATTTTGAAAAAAGTAAAGATGGTTGCAATATCAAAAGATGAAGCATCCACACCTCTAAAGGCTTATCAGGCATACATTAAAACAAAAGAGTACCCTTTTACCAGAAACGTTTATATGATCAGTAGACAAACTCGCGCCGGACTTGGTATGGGATTTGTATCCTTTGTGGCAGGAGACAAAGGTCAATTGATGATATTAAAGGCCGGATTGATTCCGGCTATTGCTCCGGTAAGGTTGGTGCATGTAAATATTGAGTAAATAATAAATGATGAAATAGCCTATTACACTGTATAAACAGCAAGAAATGTAATTAGGGCATGTTTCTTTTGACAAATTAAAATTTAGAAAAGACAGAAATGAAAAAGGTGAAATTATTAATGGGATTGTTTGTAGTTGCTTCATCAACTATTGTTGCTCAGACATTAAATGATGCGATAAAATTAACGACGAATGAACAATATGGTTTAGCTGACGCTGCCTTTGTAAAGTTAATTCAGACGCAACCGAATAGCGGAGAGTATTACTTTTTTTATGGTGAGAACCTTTTTAAAAATGATGAGATAGATCTTGCTAATGCTATGTACCAAAAGGGATCAGATGTAAATCCTACTAACCCAATTTCTTATGTTGGTCTAGGTAAGGTTCAATGGTATAAAGGGCAATCGGCAGATGCAAAGGCAAACTTTTTTAAGGCAACGACTTTGGCTGCTGGAAAAAATGCTACTGTGTTAATGAAGATTGCTGAAGCTTATACAAACGCTCCAACGAAGAACCTTGTTGATGCCTTTACTTTATTGGCTCAAGCCGCTAAATTAGAGCCTAAAAACGCAGAGATCTATATTTTGACCGGTGATGCCTATCTAGAACAAAACGATGCTACAAAAGCGATTGAAAATTATGAAAAAGCAGGACTTCTTGATCCAAAGTCGCCAAGAGCATTATTAAAACAAGGTCAGGTTTGGAATAGGGCAAGGAATTTTCCTTTAGCGATTGAAATTTATAAAAAAGCAAGGCTGATAGATTCAACTTTTGCTCCAGCATACCGCGAATTAGCAGAGATATATTTACGTGCAAGCCAATTTGCAAATGCTGCATATAATGCAAAGCGATACTTGCAATTGAATAACGATTGTAGCGCAAAAAGTCAGTATTCAGGAATTTTAAATCAGGCAAAACAGTACAAAGAATCTGTTGATGCAGGAAAAGAAGCGCTGCTTTGTACGCCAATTAATTTTTACACGTACAGATATTTAGCCTATAGTCAATTCGAAATTGCAGATTATCCTGGTGGACTGGAAAATATGAACAACTTTTTTACAAAGGCTCCTCCTGAAAAAATAATTGTGCAGGATTATGAGTATCGTGCAAAGTTGCTTTCTAAAACAGGAAAGGATTCTTTAGCTATTTTGGATTATAAAAAAGCATTGGAGTTGCAACCGGAAAAGGTGGAATATAACGGCGACATAGCTAATGCATACATCAAAATGAAAAAATATCCTGAAGCGATTGCTGCTTACAAAATGAAAATGGACAAGGGGAAAGCGAATGCAAATGACTATTACGGATTAACACGTGCATACTATTATTCGAAAGATTTTATCAATGCTGATTCTTCAGCAGTTCTGATCATAAAAGCGCAACCGGAATTGGCTTTGGGGTATATGTGGAGAGCGAAAGCAAATTCACAATTAGATCCAAAAAATGAAAAGTGGTTGGCAAAACCATACTACGAACTATTTATTTCGAAAGTAAAACCGGAGGACACTGAAAAGAGCAAGAAAGATCTGATCGAGGCGTATACCTATGTTGGGGTTTATTATATGAATAATAAAAATGTCTGCGAAGCGAAAACCTATTTCAAAAAAATAGCTGAACTTGATGCAACAAGTGCAAATGCAAAGAAATTTTTAGAAAGTGCGGAAGCAAAAAAATGTCCTTAAAAGATGTTGAATGAAAAAATAAAAAAAGTGTTCTTCCCTGAAGAACGCTTTTTTTTATATAATAAATGTCCCGTCCTGAATAACGATACACAAAAAAACATCGTTATGGAAGAAAGAGTAAATTATTGTTGAGGTGGCAAAGGTTCGTTTTCAATTCGCTTAAGATTTAATGCTTTTGGCGGAGTGATAATCAGAGGAACCATTTCCACTGTTACCGAACTCGTATCTAATCCAAAAGCTTTTGCTTCCGACAAACCTAAATGTTTCAGGAAAGCATAAATATCGCAGATCAATTTTTCGTAGAACGGTAATTCATTTTCATACGATAAAAATTTCTCGATAACGATAAATCTAAAATCACCGATGATATTATTTTTGTTCAATGACTTATATCTGCTGGTGATATCCACTTCTTTATTCTTTACAAGATCTTCAACAACTTTTCTGAACATCAGATTAACTTTCGGAGCAACACGGAATCCTAATCTGAAATCGATGCGGATCACATCATCGTGAATGAACTCACTGACTTTATATTCCATGCGATAAGGTTCATCAACAACATCCACGTGCACAAACCAATAGATATCGGCACGTTTGGGTTGTTTCTGCATGATGGAATAAATAATTTTCGATTCTATTTCTTCACGGTTGTCGGCACTGGTCAAATAAACAAGGTGTGTTGCATATTTTGGAACACTCAGGTCTCTGCTCAGGTCTTCAAGAATAGGAAGGTGATCGGCAAGTTTTACAAATTCAACATACCTGTTTCTGATCTTTCGTGCGAAATACCATACAAGCATAATTGTAATTAATACACTCGCAATCATAATTGTGATCCATCCGCCATGGCTGAATTTACTAAGGTTTGCGATCAGGAAAGATGTTTCAATTGTTAAATAGGTAACAAGACAAACGAATGTAAATATCGGATTGTACCTCTTTATGATCATGTAATACGTTAATAATGTTGTGGTCATTAACATTGTTAAAACAATCGCTAATCCATAAGCAGCCTCCATTCCTGAAGACTCTCTGAAATAAAGTACAATACCGATACATCCGGCTAAAAGCAGCCAGTTCACAGAAGGGATGTACAGTTGACCTTTCAGATCGGTAGGGTATTTCACTTTCACCTTTGGCCAAAAATTTAATCGCATTGCTTCGTTGATCAATGTGAATGATCCGCTAATCAATGCCTGACTAGCTACAATAGCTGCCATTGTAGCTATAATAATTCCTGCAGGAACAAACCAGTCGGGCATGATTGCAAAAAACGGATTGACAGAAGTAATTATTTTTCCGGCGGCATCCTTAGTTACCATAGTCACACCTTCGTTTGCAATAAGCCATGCACCTTGCCCGAAATAATTTAGTACAAGTGCTGTTTTAACGAAGATCCAACTGATGCGGATATTGTCTCTGCCACAATGACCCAGATCCGAATAAAGTGCTTCAGCACCTGTGGTACACAAAAAGACAGCACCCAATACCAAAAATCCACCTGGATGAACGAACAATAACTTATACGCATAATAAGGGTTAACAGCACTAATAATGCTAATGTTCGTGATCATTTGTGCTGCACCCAAAACACTCAACATTAAGAACCAAACAAGCATGACCGGACCAAAGAATCTTCCTATAAATTTTGTTCCGAATTGTTGTATCGCAAATAATATAACAAGGATAAAAATAACGATGGGAACAGTGCTTATCCCCGGGTCTATGTCGCGTAACCCTTCAACTGCCGATGCAACTGAGATCGGTGGAGTAATGATCCCATCCGCCAAAAGTGCGCTTCCGCCAATGATTGCTGGATACATTAGCCATTTTATCTTTGCTCTGCGAACCAATGCATACAAAGAGAAGATTCCTCCTTCACCTTTGTTATCTGCACGAAGTGTAAGTATAACGTATTTGAAAGTAGTTTGTAAAGTAAGTGTCCAGAAGATGCAGGAAAGTCCTCCTTTTATTGTTTCAGAATTAATGGGCGCATCTCCAACGATTGCTTTTAAAACATACAGAGGAGATGTTCCAATATCACCGAAAATAATTCCTAGTGTTACGAGCAGTGCTGCAGCAGAAACTTTGTGAACGTATTGAGGATGTTCTTTGCCCATAGGGTGCGAAATAAACGCGCACAAAATTACAAAATAATAAAGCATACACGCACCATAAATTCGACAAATAATATTTGTTGTATCATGGAATGAGAAAAATTGTGCCCGAAAAAATAATGAAGGAAAAATAAATGACAATAGATCTAAAAAGATCTACGATTTTTTTCAAGAAGGCAGCTCCAAAAAATGTAATTAACAACCACGATGGTTGCCAACAAATTGTTAATAATCAAGCTCTTTCAGTTACTAATAAGAGTATAATTCATTTTTAAACAACGAATAAGCAATAAATAAATAATGTATAATGCTGCTTAATAGGTTAATTAATTGATTTGGATAGCCTGCTAAGTTGGAAAATTGCACTAAAATTAGTCGGAGATAATCAGTTTTTCATTCGCAACGACTTCTCCACCTTGTGATAGCTGGATAATATATACTAGATATTTCACTTAAAGAGCCCCCTCAAGATCAAACATTCAGCCCCCTCATTTCCAACTGCATTTTTAGTTTAATCTAAATCTGTTTTAGCATTCTTCGGCTAAGTTAGTTTTTAAAGTTTTCTAATACAATTTCTTCTTCTTTTTT